>NZ_CP017256.2 GCF_001735765.2 Clostridium taeniosporum | reverse complement strand
GTAAGCGTAAAAAAATTACTGTCTAGATAATACCAAACCTTCTTGTTAAAATTGCATTAAAATATAACAAGGAGGAATTGTTATGGTTAAAAAAGGAACAGATGTGAAATGGAGAGAACTTGTAGAGAAGTTTTCTTCTTACGAAGGGACGTTAGATAGTTTCTGTAAAGAAAATAGTATTAGTAGAAGTCAGTTTTACTATTACAGAAAGAAATTTGAGAAAGAGAATAATACGACATTTCAAGCTATAGCTTTAGAAAACAATAATACAAATATATTAACAGTAACTAATAATATTAAATCAGCTACTGAGATTAAGATAGAAATTGGCAAAGCTAAAATATTTATACCGGCTAATGAAATAGCTTTGTTATCAAATATACTTAGGGAATTTAGTAAAACATGCTTAATATAGATAAAGTAGATACTGTATATTTAGCTTGTGGTATAACAGATTTACGAAAAAGTATAGATGGTTTAGTTATGATCGTTCAAACACAGTTAAAGTTAGATCCCTTTGAAAAAGCTCTATTTGTCTTCTGTAACAGGTCGATGAATAGATTAAAAATATTACATTTTGATGAAGGTTTTTGGCTATATTATCATAGACTTGAAAATAATAGGTTGAAATGGCCTATGACTAAAGAAGAAGCAATGAAAGTAAATAAAGAAGAATTAAGTTGGCTACTTAAAGGATATGAAGTTAGAACTACATCAAAATTTAAGCCTATAAAAGAAAAAAATTGTTACTAAAACATTTGAAATTACAAATAGAAACTCTTGATTTAAAAGTGAGCAAGCTCTTCTAAAATCAAGGGTTTTATGGTATAATATACCTATAAAAATTGTTGAGAGGTAACAAAATGGATGGCTTAAATTTAAACAATCAACTTGATGAAAAAACACAGTTATTGATTTCGAAAATGGAAAGAGAAATTGAGTTAAAAGATTCAGAAATTCAAAATCTTAAAACTGAATTAGCATTTTTGAAAGGTCAAATTCTTAATAAAAATAGAAAGATATTTGGAAAATCTAGTGAACAGGTAGATTCTAATCAAATGTCTCTTTTTGACGATGCTGAAAATAACTGTGACTTTAAAATGGCTGAGCCAACAATGGAGGAAATTGCTTATACAAGAACTAAGTCATCTAAACACATTGGCAAGAAAGATAATTTAGCAAATTTAGAAAGAATCATTGTTGAACATAAGCTTGAAGAAAATGAAGCAATATGCAGCAAATGTAATAATTCTTTAGTTGTTATTGGACGTAAATCAAAGGAAGTATTAAAATACATACCAGCAAAACTTTATATAGAAGAACATATTACATATAGTTATGCTTGCAAATCTTGCGAAGCGGAAGCAGGTGTTGCAAACATAATTTCAACAAAATTACCTAATACTATATTTTATAAAAGTATGGCATCAAATGAATTAGTAGCTCATGTCATAAATATGAAGTATCAGCATGCAATGCCTTTATATAGATTAGAAACCTACTTTAAGATGCTAGGTGCAAATCTTTCAAGACAAACATTATCTAATTGGATAATGAATAGTGCTACTGAACTTCAAGTTGTATATGATATTATGAAAGAACAACTTTTAAAGAAAAATTATATACAAGCTGATGAGACTACCGTTCAGGTTATTAATGATAGCGGTAAGGATTCAAAGTCCAAGAAATATATGTGGTTATATAAATCTGGAGCTTTAAAAGATCCAATTATTTTATATGACTATCAGAATACAAGATCTAGCTCTTGTCCTAAAGAATTTTTGAAAGGATTTTCAGGATATCTTCAAACAGATGGGTATACCGGATATAATAGAGTCGAAAATGTGAAACGATTATATTGCCTAGCTCATATCCGAAGAAAATATCATGAAATAATAGTAAACTTAGATGAAGAAGCCCTAAAAAAATCACGTGCTATAATAGGGTTTAATTATTGTGAAAAACTTTATAAAATAGAAAAAGACTTAAGGGAAACTTATAGCAAGGACGAAGATTACTATAAAAAACGATATAAAATAAGGCTTAAAAAGTCAGCGCCAATTCTTAATGAATTTCAAGAATATGTGGAGAGAGAAATAAAAAATGCTCTTCCAAAAAGTCCGTTAGGTAAAGCTCTTGACTATACTAGAAAGCTTCTATCTGATATGAAAACACTTTTAGAAGACGGATCTTTAGAAATAGATAATAATGGAGCTGAAAGAGCAATAAAACCATTTGTTATTGGTAGAAAAAACTGGCTTTTCTCAAATACAGCAAAAGGTGCAAAATCAAGTGCTTTAATTTATAGCATAATTGAAACCGCTAAAGCCAACGGTTTAATAGTAGAAAAATATTTAGTATATTTATTTGATATGTTAGCTAATACAGAGTCTAAAGAAAAAGAAACTTTAAATAATTATATGCCTTGGTCAAAGGCTCTTCCCGACGTGTTGCGCATTAAGGTTGGTAAATAACTACTACTAAATATAATATTAAATTTTCAAACCCAACAGAAGCATTTTCCACTTCTATTGGGTTTATTTTATCATTATGGAATTATAATTGCTATGCGTCGAATTTTTGACCCTTACTAATAAATAAGCAGTTTTAATTTCTGAAATTCGTTGCCATTTGTTGAGTAACACTATAGAATCAATGTATATATTGATTTGAGGTGAGATGATGAAGATTGAAAGATTGTTAGGAATATTATTTTATCTAATAAATAGAAATAATGTTAGTGGAAATAGTTTGGCTGAATATTTTAATGTTTCTCGAAGAACAATTATTCGTGATATAAATACATTGACATTAGCTGGGGTTCCAATTTATTCAGAAATGGGGTCTAAAGGTGGTTATTCAATTAATCCTGATTATAAGTTGAATGAAAAAATAATTGATAATGATAATTTTGGATATATTCTACTTGCGCTGCAAAGCTTAAAAAGTGTTTATGGTGAAAAAAAGGTTCATGAAACATATGAAAAAGTAAAACATATATATTCTGATGAAAATAATAATCATGCATTAAATGTTGATTTTTCTGTAGTAAATGAGAACAAAAGTGTAATTTCCTATATTTCTATGTTAAAAGAAGCTGTTCAGCATAATAAAACAGTCTTATTTCAATACACTAACCTCAATAGTAATACTCGAAGAGTTAAATGCAATATCATACATGTTTTCTATAAATGGTACTCTTGGTATGCTTTTGGTTATGATTTAGAGAAAAGTGATTTTCGTATGTTTAAAATAGTAAGAATGAGAAAGTTAGAAATAAGTGAGGAGTATTTTGATAATAATTATGATGTAGCAAAGTTAGTTGATGATTATGAAGAAAAAAGAAATAAGGACAATATATATGTTACTATTGAATATTCTAAAGAAATAGATGCTTTGATTAATGAATATTTTCGTGGTGATGTTATCAATGTGTTGGAAACATCTATAGTTAAAAAGGTTGCTATAAAAGAGAATGACTTTATTATGTTTTCTATCATTTTAGGTTTTGGAGAAAAAATTAAAGTTCTTTCCCCTTTATCCTATCAGCAAAGAATTAAAGAACATTTAAAAAATACTTTAATAAAAAATTACTAAGCCACTGTGGAGGGTGGATTTTTTTAGTCATGCACATTTTCCAAAGGTAGTGGAGGAATAATGGTAAAGCATATGATTATTTTTTATTCTTTAGGGGTACTTATCATACCTTTAAAACAGGATATCATAAAAATTATTTTCAGATTCGTTAGTAATATAATTTCCTGATAGTGCAAGCTTTTTGTTACATTTAAGTTTAATGACTAATAGTAATATTTTTGTTGAACATAGAAACCATTCCTTTTAGGTTTATGTGTAACTTTATGCTCTTATTTTGTCAGATGTAACAATAATGTTCTACTATCAATTTCATAGAGAATAAAAAAAATTATGAGAACAGTGACATATAGGTGTCACTATTTTTTTGCTATAATGTCTTTAAATTAATTTAAGGAGAAGGAAAATGAAGAAAATTATATATCTTTATATTTTAGAATCTATGGCTGAATGGGAGGTTGGCTATATTCTACAAGCTATTAGTATGGAATCTATGTTAAAAAAACAAAATAGAGAATTTGTAATTAAAACTGTAGGAATGAGTAAGAATCCAATACAAACAATTGGTGGATTAACTATCACTCCAGACTGTTTATTGGATGAAATAGATGAAAATAATATAGTTGCATTGCTTTTGCCTGGTGCAGAAACATGGAACAATGAAGAAAATAATCAGATTTTACAAAAAGCTTTATCATATATAGATAAGGGTATTCTTGTAGGGGCTATATGTGGAGCTACACTTCCTTTGGCTGATTTAAAAGTTTTAGATAAATTCAAGCATACAAGCAATTCTTTGGATTACCTAACTTTATTCTCAAAACAATATAGTGGTAAAAAGTTATATGTTAATTGTCCAGCTGTTGTAGATTGTAACTTAATAACTGCAAGTTCATCAGGAGGTTTGTTATGGGCGAAACACATTATACAATATTTGAAAGTTTTCCCTTGTGAGATTATTGAATCATGGTACAACTATTATTTTACCGGTGATCATATATACTATACAGAGCTTATTTCTCAGAGTATTTAACATAAGAAGCATTATATATAAATTATGCAAGGGTAATAATAAATAGTATAATAAATATATATTTTAAAGTTAATAAAATAATTAAGTATTTGAATGGAAATTGCTCATAGCTATGATCTAGTAGAAGGTCCAATGGCTGATGATACAATTTGGGATTATATAGAAGATTTTATAGAGGGAGAAATTACACGAGAAGCATTTTGGATATTAGTAAAATTTAAATATCCAACACATCAAATAGTTTTTTGTAATGATAAAGCATTAGAAACATTAAAATATGAAAGGAGTTATTCTTTATGATGAATGTATTTTTTGAAGATGAAGAAATCACAGAAAATGATTTATATTTTATGTGTTATATAATTGAAAGAATAGCAAGAACTTTGCATACAAGAAATAAAGAGGTGGTTAATACAATTGGATATGATGAACTTGTAAAGAAAATTAGTCTTGCAAATGTGCTACACTGTGAAAATCCTCTTAAAGTAGTAGATGACTGGATTAAGGAATATGATTTAAAAAAAGGTGATTTTAATATATTAGATGTAGATAAGGAATTAGTTGAAAAAGTTCCATCGGAAACGCAAATGGGAAAAGTATATAAGAGATTAATATTAAATACATTAGAACCAAATGAAGATTATATTCAAGGTTTAATAAGAGTATATAATGCTAAGATTTGTGATATTATTGATGATTATAATTCTAGTGCATATTATGAACCATTACCTACTATTGTTAGAAGTTATTATAATTCATCATTTAATTAAAATATAAATTGCATTTATATATGGATAAAATGAATGAGAGATTTTTTTTACAGGAAGACTTTATATATGCTAAATTTTTTTCAAAGTTTTGAAAAGAAAACACTTTATCTTACTCTTATATATATAAGGAGTATAGCATACTGATTTGTAAAAAAGGAATGAATTTATCTAAAGCAAGTAAGAAAGTTGATGCATCAATAACGTTTAATTAATTGTTCATTAAAAGTAACTATAAAAGATACAAAACTTGTTACAAAAAACGTTATAAAAGATGTAACTATTATAAAATCACTTTATTGAATTTTGTAATTTAAGAAGTGAATATTATTATAAAAATCATGATATATTTCAATAAGTGGAAGATGAAATATTCTTATCTTCTTATATTCATATGTTAATAAAGAATATAACTTCTTTTAATTTTAGATATATGTTTTGATAAAGAACTTAAGATGATCTTAGATTTTTTTTGGGGCTTGAATTTTAGATTTAATATTGAAATTAAAGAGTTTAAAGAATAAAGGAAGGCATAGATAAACCTAAGAAGGACATTGATAATATGAGAAATACAAGTGGAGTGAAAGCAAAAATGAATTATATAAAAATAATAAATGCTCTAAAAAATAAAGGGATTATATTCGAAAAAGGGTTATCAAAACAAGAATTTAATATGATAGAAAATTTTTATGGAGTTAATTTTCCACCAGATTTAAAAGAATTTTTAAGTTTAGCACTTCCAATTTCTAATAAATTTATAAATTGGAGAGATATGAGTGAAGATAATATTAAAAAAATACAAGATAAGTTGGAGTGGCCGTTAGAAGGAATAATATTTGATATTGAGAACAATAATTTTTGGTATAAAAATTGGGGTAATAAGCCAGATAATTTCGAAGAAGCTATTGATATATGTAAGAAAGAGATGAAGAAAGTACCTAAGCTTATACCTATATGTTCTCATAGATATATACCTTCAGAACCAAATGAATCTGGTAATCCAATATTTTCAATATATCAAACGGATATTATTTATTATGGAGAAGATTTATTATCGTATTTACAATTAGAATTTAATATGAAAAAGTATGAAGATATTGATTTTGACTTAATAAAAGAAATCAAATTTTGGGTGGACTTATAGGAATTGATTTAACAAATATATTTAACCAAACAAAGGTATTGCTACTTTGTTGATATGGTTCATATGCTGTTAATGGGGCAAGCCATTGGATTAGAGCTTTATGCTGGAACATTGAATATAAGTATAAAAAATCATATATAACTTCTTTTAATTTTGGATACCCGTTTTCATAAAGAACTTAACTAAAACATTAAACATTCTATTTTACCAGCCATAAATTTATATAAAACCTCTTAATCTATTGAAATTACAGGGCTAAAGCAATCTTTTTAAATTTTTATAAGAATTTCACAAACGGTTGGAAAAATTTCCTTGAAACCTTGAAGTTTCAATGCTTTAGTGGTATTATTGATTTTAAAGAAGGGCTATTTTACTATGGTTTAACCTTAACATGGGATGTATTTAAATGTGCGTATTGAGATGGGGGAAAATTATAGAATAAAGTTTAACCTTAACATGGGATGTATTTAAATTCTCTTAGAACCATTTCATATACTTCGATACATGTCGTTTAACCTTAACATGGGATGTATTTAAATATAAATATAGATAGTGAATTAGAACCTAGAATGAATGTTTAACCTTAACATGGGATGTATTTAAATAACTATGAGAAAATTTTATTTATCCGTTACTGATATGTTTAACCTTAACATGGGATGTATTTAAATTTTTGTAATGTTTCAATTTGTTTTTTTAATTCTTGTTTAACCTTAACATGGGATGTATTTAAATTATATTAATGTACTTCTTATTGTCTTAGCTGTCTCTTGTTTAACCTTAACATGGGATGTATTTAAATTCTCTTAGAACCATTTCATATACTTCGATACATGTCGTTTAACCTTAACATGGGATGTATTTAAATATAAATATAGATAGTGAATTAGAACCTAGAATGAATGTTTAACCTTAACATGGGATGTATTTAAATAACTATGAGAAAATTTTATTTATCCGTTACTGATATGTTTAACCTTAACATGGGATGTATTTAAATTTTTGTAATGTTTCAATTTGTTTTTTTAATTCTTGTTTAACCTTAACATGGGATGTATTTAAATTATATTAATGTACTTCTTATTGTCTTAGCTGTCTCTTGTTTAACCTTAACATGGGATGTATTTAAATCCTATTTGATGCATAGAGAGTATTACCCCATCACTAGTTTAACCTTAACATGGGATGTATTTAAATATTTTTGTAATAGAAGGCTTTGCATATTGAAAGTTTAGAAAAAAGTATAAACTTTGTTGAAGATGTAGTTAGAAGAAAAGGATATGCTAACTAATAATGAATTATTATATGAGGTGAATTTTTATGGAATCAAATAAAGAAAATATAAATTTATATAATCAATTTTTAAAATATTCATATTCAGAACTTAAAGAATTATTTAATCAAGCTAAAACTAAGGAAGAACAAGATTTTTATATGAGTATGGCCAATTTAGTTCTTCAAAGAGAACAAAGAAGAGTTATAAATGAAATGTAGATATAATGAAGCGATATACATTATTTGCAGGAGTAAATGGTTCTGGAAAAACATCTATATACAAATCTGTATTTTTTAATGAGGATTATATAGGAAAGAGAATTAATACTGATGAAATGGTTGCAAGAATTGGTTCATGGCAAGATAATAATCTTCAAATAAAAGTGGCAAGAGAAGCAGTTAAGATGATTAATTATTATATAAACAATGAGATATCATTTCATCAAGAAACAACTTTGTCTGGTAAAAGCATACTTACTAATATAAGTAAAGCTAAAGAAAAAGGTTTTTATGTTGTTATGAATTACATAGGAGTTAAAAATTCAGAAATAGCTAAAGAGAGAGTTAAAATTAGAGTATCTAAAGGTGGTCATGGAATACCAGATGATGTAATTGAAAAAAGATATAGTAACTCATTAATAAATTTAGAAGAAGCTATTAAAATATGTGATGAAGTAAATATCTATGATAATACACATGAATTTATAGAACTTATAAATATTAAGTCAGGAAAATTAATTTGGAAAAATAACATTATGCAAGAATGGGCTAAGACAATATTAGAATATTTAAATTAGTTAATATTTTTAGAAACACTTAGGATTTAGTTATCTTAGGTTTTTTTACGCAATTAAAAAAAAGTGTATAGGTAAAATAAAATATTAAATATTTTATTTTACCAGTCATAAATTTATATAAAACTTCTTAATCTATTGAAATTACAGGGGTAAAGCAATCTTTTTAAATTTTTATAAGAATTTTACAAACGGCTGGAAAAGTTTCTCTGAAACCTTGAAGTTTCAATGCCTTAATGGTATTATTAATTTTAAAGAATGGCTATTTTACTATGGTTTAACCTTAACATGAGCTGTATTAGGTTCTAGCGTAGAAGATACGTTTAACCTTAACATGAGATGTATTAGTTGTATAATAAAGTTCATAGACACTGTTTAACCTTAACATGAGATGTATTTAAAAATTGGTTTGTTCCTCATCAAAAGCTCTCTAGGAATAAGAAGGGATAAAATTAACACTTCATAGTTTAGAGATTGTTATGAAATTAAAAAGCTAACTCCACAATAAAAAGTAACAGTAAAAACTAAGATAAATGTAACAGCTAATAATATTATTAGACTTTTAAGAATGGGAATATAAAAATAAAGTAGCAGAAATATTTCTGTTACTTTATTTTTGTATTTAATATTGAATTGTCATATTTATATACTTGAATACATGATATGGCTATAGCCATTAATAGCCAATATGAAAATACATATGTTATTGAGCTTGGACCAAAACTTACCATAGAAAATGCAATTAATCCTGTGGCTGAAGCAATACAAGGAATATTTGTTTCTTTTATACCAATAACTATATTTGATATAAGTAAATATAAGTAATAAATACCATATAATATAACTCCAGGAACTCCAAAATCTCCAAGTATCTCTATTGAATAACAATGAGGACTAAAAACCTTATGTGTATTGTCTTGATTTTTTAGATATTCTTCAACATTACCTACTCCATAACCTAATAAATGCTTTTCTTTAATTAAAACTCCATTTACAACATCACTTATAATAGTGAATCTAACATTTAAAGATCCTGAACTGCCTACTTCCAATTTTTCCTCAGTTAATGCATTCATTTTGCTTGAAAGTAAATTATTTGCTTCACTTTGGGTAGAATTATTGACAGAATGTATATTCATAAAATTTATGCTGTTGAATCTTAAGAATGTAAGACTAATTATCAATAGCATTGGAAATAGCAAGCCTTTTAATCCTGTCTTTTTAACCCTATATATACAATAAATTAAATATATTACAAATGATAATTCTATACCTATAATACCTGTTCTTGAAGTAGTAATTACTATTAGTGAAAAACTTATACAAGAAACAAAGAAAAAATAGATTTTTAACAGTATATTATCAAATTTATAAATGGAATAAAAAAATAATGGTGAAAGCATAGCAATTGTAGCTGCTAAGTTGTTAGTATTAAAAGAAAATACTATTGGTCTAGCTTTTATCACATTAATATCAACTACATTTACACCATCATAATAATAATGGGTTATAGGTAATTGTTGCCCTAAGAGAACTTCAATTGAACCAATAATAACAATTAATGAAAATAAAAATAATAATAAAGTAATTGTTTGTTTAATGCCCATGTAATACTAATACATATATAAATAAACCAAATTAAATAAATCATTAAAATTTTCCTATCTAATTTTAGAAAAATACTTTTATTTTTAAATAATTTATATAAAGAAAGTATAGTGAATAGTAATAATACTATGTGAAATACATACATTTTTTCAATATGTGGAATATGGAGTGAATAATCGAAAAATAAAGAGACTAACAAAGTAGCATAAAGCAAATTATAAATGCTTTTATCTTTAATTATATACGATGCTATTAATATGGATAATATGTAAAGTGCTGAAATTAAAAAACTCTTATTTAATATTGAAAAGATAATAATAATAATAGATATAATGGCCAAGAATGGAAAATTATTTTTTTTAAACATATTTACTCCTTTTACTGTTCAGTTATAATTCATATTATTACAAATTATAACATATTAAGAAATATAAATCATTAAATTAAAAATATTACATATATTTATAAGAATATATCTTATGATGAAATTTATATATTTTATTATATAGAGTCTTTATTATTTGAGTAGGAACTTTATTTCATAAATGTTTATTAATCTTAACATGGGATATATTTAAATCAAATAGGTTGGAAAGAACCCTATCAAGATATGATTTAACATTAATATTGGATGTACTTAAATTAATCATATGATAATTCTACTTTTAATCATTCTATAATTTAACATTAGTATAAGATATACAATAAAACACCCTTATAGCTGTAACTCAGTTTTGTAGCTATAAGGATGTTTCTATTTTAAAGTATTACCTAGATTGCTAAAAATTAATTAACTTTTTTCCTGCTTTTAGCTTTAATGGTGTCACCTATAATAACTAAACTTGTGCCAAAGAATATTATAGTACATCCTAATAATACATTAGGTGAAATAGTTTGTGAAAAAGGAGGTAACATTAATATAATAGGTATCCAAAGTACATAAGTAATATTTAAAATCATTGCTGGAGCTACACTTATATATTTCATTGAAACATACCACAGAATATATGAAGCACCGCCTATAAATGAACCTATTATAAATGTAGGTAATATAAGTGATTTATTAATATATGCAAACATATCTGAATATTGAATTCCACTATAAAATTCAACTATATATGAATATTCTCCACTTATAAGTAAAAATACTAACAAACATATTCCTAATATAACAATTGAATAAATATGTCTTATAGTAATTGTTACAATTGGATTTATATCATCTTTAATTAATTTATAACCAAATATAGCTTCTAATCCCCAACCAAAAGCAGGTATTAGTGCTATTATGTATACAATTAAACTAACTGTTTGCAATTGATAAGTTGCCATAACCCCTAAAACGGCCATTATACCACCAATTATCTTTAATTTTGGTAATTTCTCTTTAAAAACTAAAAATGATGTTACTGCACCAACTACAGGATATAAAGCTGAAAATGCTCCTGCAACTGGGGCTGATATGGTACTAGCAATTGCATAAGGTATTAACCCAAATGGTCCTGCTAATATAGCTGCTGGAATTACTCCAAATCCTTTTTTTGAGAATAATACACTTTTAAATTCATTAATTAAATTCTTTTTACTTAGTAAAATTAGCTCAAATACAATATTAAAAAATAAGTCTACCAATGAAATTAAGACAGTAGTAATTAGAATTAACATTATTCCCTTTAAACTTAAAAGATCTCCCTTTGCATTAGCATATAAATTTAATACTGTATATAGTATTATGGTATATAACCCCCATGTTAAACCAGAAAATAATCCTATTGTATTTCCTTTTTTAGTCAAATCCATCCACTCTCCTCATTTTTTATTTAATAATTCTTTTTTTTATTCGCTAAATTCTATTTTTATAAAATTGCCACTGTTCATTATTTGAACGTTATATATAAAGTAACATAGTCATTTTCCATTGTCAATGTATTATCATAGTATTTTTAGAAAAGGTGATTTATCAATTATAATCAATGTGGTGATTATTAATTATGATTCTAAAATTATTATTAAGCAAAAGAAGAGAAGTTATTAAAAAATGAACAAAATAATAAAAAGATTAATTGATAATTTAATATATGTAGAACTTATAACTGTTAAAAAATTAGCTATAAAAACTAAGTTTTAGAAAAAAATATAGAAAATTTACACCAGAAAAATTTATAAGTTTATGTGTGCTTTTAACATAAGAAGTATTAAGCTTAGAAATTATAGTTGTAAAGGAAGTTTAAATAAATTAAATAGATTTGTTAAACAATATGATAATAAAAGTATAACAAATAATGTAATAATTAATGATACGTTAAAAGTAACTAAAATAGTAACCATAAAAGATATAAAATTTGTTACAAAAAAGGTTACAAATAATATAACTATTGTGAAATTACTTTATTAAATTTTGTAATTCAAGAAGTGAATATTATTATAAAAATCATGATATATTTCAAGAAATGAAAGATGATATCTTTTTATCTTCTTATATTCATGTGTTAATAAAGAAGATAACTTCTTTTAATTTTGGATACTTGTTTTGATAAAGAACTTACTAAAATACTAAATATTTTACCAGCCACAAATTTATATAAAGCTTCTTAATCCATTGAAATTACAGGGCTAAGGCGATATTTTTTAATTTTTATAAGAATTTCATAAATGGTTGGGAAAATTTCTTTGAAACCTTGAAGTTTCAATGCCTTAATGGTATTATTGATTTTAGAGAATGGCTATTTTACTATGGTTTAACCTTAATATGAGATGTATTTAAATCCACTAGATAAAGTTAATGAATAATGTGTTAGAGAGTTTAACCTTAACATGAGATGTATTTAAATTTAAAATGCCTCCCTTACTAATCCAAATAGCCAAGGCGTTTAACCTTAACATGAGATGTATGTAAATGTGGAACAGGAACAAATCAACTAAAAGGGATTTTGACTAAATTTCTTAACATTCCAATTTTCCTTACAAAGTATATATCTTATAAAAGTATAAACATTGTTTATATAAGAGTACATAGCTTTATTAAGCTATCATTTGTTGTAAAAATATCTAAATTTAAATATTTTTTGAATTAATAAAATACATATTAAATTTGTAGCCAATTAATGAAAATTATCAATATGTGTGTAATTCTAATATTTTATTTGGGGAAGGTCTTTATATAGTGGTTCTTTGGAGAGTTACAATATAAAGACTTTTTGTTATATTAAAGGTATTTAATCAATACCAGAAAGATTCCAAATAAAAATATAAGAATACCAAAGAACTTTTCATTTTCTTTAGAAATAAAAATTTTAAACTCAATTATTTCCTTTAAGTTCTTCGATTTTCATATACATGATTCATCTCTTTCTAGTTCAGTATGATCTATGTTAAATCAAAATGCTCCACCTTAACATTTTATTAAACTCTGTGAGGCTTATTATTTAGAGCTTATAGCTAAGAATAGGGATATATATTTCAGTAAATAGGCATACAAAAATGAGCTTAGAAGGACTATTTTAATAACATGAATATTTTATAATTTGTCCTTTTTTTCAATATAAGAATTTATTTTTTCAAGTGTAGTATCAATTTTTTTTATATATTTTACTATAGTAGCTAAACTTACTATAATAAAAATTACAAAAGAAAGTACAATTAAAATATTTATTAGTCCTGGAATAATATATAAACTATGCAAATTAATCATCCTTTATTCTAAATCTACAACTGTCTGTTTAATTCAATATGAAGGTATAAAACAATTGTGTTATTGGAAACCATATTGAACTTCCATTAACAATTTAACATAATATAACATAAAAGTAAAATTGTATGAGTTATAAAATTTTATTTACCTATCTAATTTTTGTTGTCTTAATGGCTCTATTTAAATTTTTATTATAAACTCTTTGTATAAATATTATCTAATCCTTTATATAAAGGGCTTAAAGTAAGTTTTAATTTTCGATAAATTGTATGTAAAGTATATTAACTGTATGTAGATTTTATTAATTGTAAGAAGTAAATATAAATTGTTAGATATGAAATTAATTAGATAAGTTTTTCTGTAGATGTAACTATTTATTATGATTAGTTGCATATTATATCACCCAAATTAAGTGAAAATTAATATATATAGGGAATTTCTGTTATATAATTAAATAACAGATAAATAAATTTTATTATATTTAAGGGGTAATGATAATGAAGAAAGTATTAATTTTAGCTATTGTAGGAATAGTATTAATTTCATCTATAGGATGTAATATTAATTCTAAAACTAAAAACACTATCTCTAATCAAGAAAATGAAACTTTAAATAAAAATAAAGTTATAGATGAAAAAATAAATCTTGATAATGCAACTGATATTGATATAGAAATCTGTGCAGCAAAGGTATCTATTAAGAATTATGATGGGGAAGAAGTGAAAGTAACAGGTGAACTTTCTGAAAAAAGTAAAGATCTTGATATAAATAAAAATGGTAATAAAATTCAAATAATTGAAAAAAGAGATAAGTTAAAAGGACTTGATATGGATGCTGAAAGTAATGGATCTAAATTTGATATTTTAGTTCCTTCAAAGTTTAACGGAAATTTTGTATTTGAGCAGGGGGCAGGAACAGTAGATATAGAAGGAATAAAAGTTAAAAATATTGATATTAGTGGTGGTTCAGTAAAATCAAAATGTGAAGATATTAAATTTGATAAGTTAAATTTAGATTCAGGAGCTGGAAATTTTGATTTAAATTTAAAGGAAAAGTGTGGAGATATTAAAATTAAAGGAGGCGTGGGAAAATTAAATCTTAAAATGGCAGAAGTAGGAGGAAATCTTAAATATGAAGGAGGAGTAGGTGATATTGATATTACAATACCTGTAAATTCTCCAGTTAAGTTATTAGCAGAAAAAGGCCTTGGACATTGTAATATTGATGCAAAAACATCAGGTGAGGAAACTTATACTTTTGATTTAGAGGTTGGAGTTGGATTAATAAATGTACGAAATTAGAATAAGATAATCTAAAAAATTTAGTTTTGAAAAATATGAAAATGTTCATATAAGGTATTTAGCTGAAAATAATAGAATAGAGGGAACTCCAATACCTTTTAAATTAGAGGAATATCCTACTGAGTATAAAGTTATAGGAAATAAAATAATTAAGAATAAAGATTATTGATAAAGATATGATGATTGCTGCATTTGTAAATGGTGAACTTGCAGATAATAAGAAAGCACAGGTTTTATATAAAAAGTTTGGCTTTGAAGTTTAGGGGACTACAAAAAATGCATTTAAACTTAAAGATGGAACATATCATGATGAAATTACAATGGGAAGAATGATAAAATAAATGTCAATTTAAGATAAATAGTAATTTGGAAAAATAGTTTAATTTAGATGGAGAGGGATACTATGTACACAAAGACTGAAATTTTAGAAATTGCTAAGTCTCAGTTGGCACTGGACTATAATTGTCAACTGTCTGATTTTGAAAAAGAAAAAAATACAATAGTTGAAAAAAATATGATGGATGGCAGACGCATTTATGGTAATGATGGCTGCTTTTTAAAAATACTTTGTTTTGGTGGCAGAGCAATTATAAGCACAGCACCAAGAATTATACCTTGGTGTAAAGAAAAACTGTTGAATCGAAATGCTGCGTGGCTTTTTGAATATCCTAAATTACGATTAATCGATAAGAAATTGCAAGAATTTGGACATGAAATAGCAGATATACATCACTACTATCTACCAAATCCAAATGTGATGTGTATAGAGCCTATTACAAATGTAAAATGGTATGAGTATGAAGATATTTTACAATTTAATAATGATGATAGATTTAGAGAAGCTCTTGGTTTTGATGAAAATAATCCAGATGTGCTTGCAGTTGCGGCTTATGATGGAGATAACATAATGGGTATGGCAGGAGCAAGTTCAGATAGTAAAACCATGTGGCAAATAGGCATAGATGTTTTGCCTGAGTATCGTGGTAGAGGTATAGGAACAAACTTAGTTACGCTTTTAAAGAATGAGATTTTTAAACGAGGCAAGATACCATTTTATGGAACAGTAGAATCCCATTTTCATTCACAAAATATAGCTATTAATGCAGGATTTTTTCCAGCATGGGCAGAACTTTATTCAAAAACTAAATCTAATATTTAAATTACAAACATAAATAAGAAATGCCATATTATTTATGCAATTCTTATTAAATGTACAATTTGTAGATATTGAGTAGAAAGTGAGTTATTACATTGCTAAATAAATATACAAGAAAAGGTTTGGTTAAAGCAGTTAGATTATTTAATATTTTGTTGTAATAAAACAGAACAAAAAGAAAAATATAGTAGAACTGGAATTTTAATAGTTGATTCAATAATTGAAAAAGTTAAAGAGCAATTAATATGTATTTAGTAGTTATGCAGTGTTTTGCAGAGAATTTAGACATACCATGTGTTGTTACAGAAACAGAAGGAAAAGCAAAAGAATGGATTAAAGAGGAAATGGAAGGTAGAAAATATACTGGTGGTGTTAATCAAATAAAGCTAATACCATTGTATGAATAATTCACAATACTAAAATGGCCTTACAATCTAAGGCCATAGGTGAGAGAACTATTGCTTTTCTTTAATATCGCAAGTCGAAATCCTTAAGATGTTACTAATAGGGCAATAACGAATCGAACCTGTTATTATCGGTACTAGGCCAATAATACCCCACCAGTTTCTGAAATATAAACCTATAAGAACGATTGATATGCCGATTACAATTCTAATAATTTGCTCGGTTCTGCCAACATTACATTTCACTTAAATCACCTCAAAGATATTTTATCCAATATCTTTGAATTTAATGTAAATCATTTGATGTATTAATAAATGATGTTTTTAAAATGTTAAACGAACAGTTACACAATACTAAGAAAGGAGATTTTAATTAAAGATATTAATGTAGGAGATAAAATAAATTTATAAAATATGTTATAATTTCCTTGCAAGAGTTATTAATATAATAAGAATATGTAGGTACTAAATATGAAGGATTTTCCTAAATTTATGAAAAATGAAGAAAATCATATCAGTAGCAGTTAACTAATATAATTAAGGAGTGAAAAGTATGGGAATTTTTAATAGACTTTAATAGTCTATATGTAAGAGTAATTACTAATTCTCCCGTGTAGACTATGTAGAAAAATTATAATGTTTATTACGTGGAGGTAAAAAATGTCTTATTTTAAATACAAAAATTTTAATATTTATTACAAAGTATATGGTGAAGGAAAACCATTAGTTATCATACATGGGGATACAGCTTCCTCAAAAATGTTTATACCAGAATTAAAATTCTATTCTAAAAACTTTAAAGTAATTTTGCTGGATTTAGTAGGTCAGGGAAAATCTCAAAGAGTAAATGACTTACCATTAAATTATTGGAATTTTAATGCTATGTTAGTTATTGAATTATGTAAATATATAGGTATTAGCGATGTTAATTTATTAGGTACAAGTGGTGGGGCTATTATTGCTTTAAATGCTGTATTAGAAGAACCAGCTTTATTCAATAAAATAATTGTGGATAGTTTTATGGGAGAAAATTTATCTTATGAGTTCGCTAAAAAAATTTTATATGATAGAAAAATAGCAAAAAGTAAGTTAAGTTCAAAGTTATTTTGGTTTATGATGCATGGCTTTGATTGGAAAAATGTTATTGATCAAAATACAAATTTAATTATAAACTTTTCAAGTAATAGAGGTAATTTTTTTGATTGTAATCTTAGTAATATAAAAAATGATACTTTGATTACAGGAAGCTTGAAAGATGATTTAATACCTAATATTGAAAGTATATTAAAAAGCATTAATTTAAAAATAGAAAATTCTAAATTAATTATTTTTAAGAATGGAAATCATCCTGCTATGTTTAGCAATAAAAAAGAGTTTAGAAATTTAGTATTAAATTTTTTAAACTAAATTATAATAGAATTCGTTAATAACTGGTTTTATGCTATTTTAATTTAATAGTATTTTAATAACTGTTTATTTTTTAAGGAGAGAGAAATTATGATGATTTCTTATGATACAAAAACGCATTTTCAAATATTTGGAGTGTTATACTTTATTATTCAAATTTTTACCATTTTTCTTATAATTATAAATAAAAAAAGTAATAATAAGAAGATAAAGAAAATAGCGCAAATATTAAATACATCATCCATTATTATTGCAATATTTTTTGCTTTTGAAGCTATAGACGGTTTTAATAGAAAGTTAAAATTAATAGGTTTAATGATGATAATATTTAGTGGGTTTATGAAAGGAATTCTTAAAAAGTTAAAGATCACTTAATAACATTTTATTATGTAAAATATTACGATTCAAGCACAGGAATACTGAAGAAGTTTCATGTAAATAAAATTACTGTTTTTAGAGATTATTAATAAGACAGTAGAAACCTTTGCATTTACACAAAAATATCTACTGTCTCAACTTTATTTAATATATTTTTCTATTAATTCATAATATCTTTTCTTAGTTGTTTCTGCTAAAGATTTTTCATATAAATATTGATATAATCTTCCTCATTTATAATGTAATGAGTCCTTTTTAGCTTTATCATCTCTATATGATATCCACTTAATTTCTTAATTTTTTAATTTATTCATATCATCAGTTGATAGTTGCTCTTTTAATATCCCATATATTTCATTTAAAGCATAACCCTGTTTTTTATCTCTTTTACCTGCTGCTGAGACCATCTCACCATTACTACTATGAACATCTATTTCATCTAGATCTTTCGTCACTAATTTAATAATATCTAATTTATTCTTATATATTTGTTTGGTATTTTGTTTTGTTTTTGGGGTACTATTATTTTTTTACTGATTTTTCTGTTTTATTATTAATTTCTTTAGTAGTATTTTGTGAATTCTTATTAATACTATTATCAGTATTATTTTTTATAAAATTTCATATAATATAGGTGAGAAAAAGTTAGTGTTTGTAGCATTAAGCTGAGTCTTAGAACAAAAACTACTAATACCAAATATTAGATTTAGTATTAGTGGCTTTTACAGAGTGATTATTTTTGGATGAAATTAATATGATTAATTAAGAAGTGGGAAAAATTCAAATAATATTATTTTTATTGTGAAAAAAACATTATTATGATATTATTTTATTATATTTTTTAACATTAAGATAAAGATAGGGGGGGCAAAATGAAAAAATTAATAGAGAAATGGAATAATATAAGTTTAATTAAAAGAATCATATTCGGTCTAATATTAGGTATAATATTTGCATTAACAATTCCAGATTTAGGAGCACCAATATCGATCTTTGGGTCATTATTTGTAGGTGCATTAAAAGCCATAGCTCCAATATTAGTATTTTTCTTAGTAATAGCTGCACTTTCTCAGTATAAAGAAGGTAAAAAGACTAATATGAAGTCAGTCATATTATTGTATCTTTTAGGAACACTTTCAGCAGGAGTAGTTGGAGTTATTGGTAGTTTTCTATTCCCAGTTAAATTAGTTTTTACCACAAGTGTAGACAACTTAAAACCACCAAGTGGGGTAGGAGAAGTATTAAATAATTTATTAATGAATATAGTATCTAATCCAGTTAGTGCACTTTCTAATGCTAATTATATAGGAATATTATTTTGGGCAGTAATTTTAGGTCTTGCTCTAAAAAATGCTAATGAAGGATCTAAAAAAGTTATAGCAAATCTTTCAGATGCTATATCACAAGTAGTAAGATGGATAATCAACCTAGCACCATTTGGAATAATGGGTCTTGTATTTGATAGTATATCTAAGCAAGGGGTAGAATCATTAATTAAATATGGACAATTGATATTGGTATTAGTTGGGTGTATGGCATTTTTTGCTTTAGTGATAAATCCAATAATAACTTTTATATTAATACATAAAAATCCATATCCACTTGTTATTAAATGTTTAAAAAATAGTGGTATTACAGCATTTTTCACTCGTAGTTCAGCTGCTAATATACCTGTAAATATGGCATTATGTAAGGAGCTTGGACTAAACGAAGATACATATTCAATTTCTATACCACTTGGAGCAACTATAAATATGGGGGGCGCTGCTTTAACTATATCAGTATTAACACTTGCTGCAACTAATACTCTTGGTATAACAGTAGATATTGGTACAGCTATAATACTAGTTTTATTAGCAGCTGTAAGTGCATGTGGAACTTCAGGAGTAGCAGGGGGATCACTATTATTAGTACCACTTGCTTGTAGTTTATTTGGTATTCCAAATGATATCGCTATGCAAGTAGTTGGTGTTGGATTTATAATTGGAGTTATACAAGATTCTTGTGAAACTGCACTTAATTCTTCAACAGATGTACTTTATACTGCAGTAGCGGAGTTTGCACAAAGACGTAAGTTAAAACCATAATAATAGTTTAGTGGAACTCTTACTTGTATTAAATATACAGGTAAGAGTTTTTTGTTATTATAAATAATTTTGTATTTGCACAAAAGTTTCTACTTTCTAGACTTTATTTCATATATTTTTCTACTAATTTATAACATCTTTCTTTAGTTGTTTCTGCTAAACTTGAAGTATATATGTATGAATATATACTTCCACCTTTATAAGGTGATGAGTCATTTTTAGCTTTATCATCTCGATATGATATCCACTTAATTTCTTCATTCTCTAATTTCTTCATATCATCAGATGATAATTGCTCTTTTAATACACCATATATTTCATTTAAAGCATCATCCCATCTTTTATTCCTTTCGGTTGCTGCTGAAATCATAGTCATATTAATACCTGTAGCATCCTTTTCATCTAGATCCTTCATGCCTAATTCAATATTATTTAATTTATTTTTATATATTTGTTTTGTACTTTGTTGTGTTTTTTTGGCATTATTATTATTTTCTTTTACTGATTTTTCTGTTTTCTTATTATTAACTTCTTTATTAGAATTTTGTGAGCTCTTATTAATATTATTATCAGTATTATTTTTTGCTTTATCAGTTTCAGTATCTGAATTATTATCTGTTTTAGTTTCACTATCTTCAGTAGATATATTTTCTTGTTGTTCATTTTTAGAGGTAATATTCTTGTCACTGTTTGTACAGCCTATGAAGTTAAAACTGGTCAATCCTATTAAAACTAAACATAATATTGCTTTTTGTTTCATTGAAAGTTCTCCTTAGATTTTAAGGCACATTCAAAAAATAGACCACTATGCTTGTCTATTTTGCTTTATACTTCGTGGTCAAGTCTCATTAATAGTTAACGTGATAGCAAGCCTTAGCTCCTTGTTTGACACAAAATATACATCACATTTTTGATTTATTATTTTCTTTCAGTGCCTAATATAAATTTTAGTCAGAAAGATAACATATTATAAATTCTTATGTGTATTTTATATAATATCACATTATAACAAATGTTTTAATTTTTGGATATATTTTAAAACTATGTTGAAAATTTATATTTATTAGAAAAATAGGTTATAATTAGATATAACAAAAATTATACAGAACTATAGTCTAATGAATAATAGTAAGAAACTGTAAAGTGAAAATTGTAAGATGACAAGTAGTTAAAAATGTTGAGAAATATAAAGAAAAATACAAATATATGAAACTTAAGCACAAGGAGGAAGTAAATTATGGGATTTAATATAATTAATATGGATACTTGGGATAGAAAGGATTGTTTTAATCATTTTTTTAATAATGCTAAATGTACATACAGTGTTACTATTAATATTGATATTACCAATCTTTATAATTATATAAGAACTAATAAGTTAAGATTTTACCCAACTTTTACATGGGTTGTTTCAAAAGCCATAAATAATTATCAAGAATTTAAAATGACATTTGATAAAGAAGGCAGATTAGGATTTTTTGATGAAATTGGTCCAAGTTATTCTGTATTAAATGATAGGACTAAAGTAATGAGCGATTTGTATACATCATTTAATAATGTATTTTTAAGTTTTTATGAAAATATGGTAAATGCTTTAAACAGTTATAAAGAGGATACTAATTTTACTACACAGTTTCAAAATAACTTTTTTATTGTTTCATGTCTGCCTTGGTTTACTTACACCTCTTTTAATGTAAACAATGAAGGAAGTAGTCCTTTTCTGTTTCCAATGGTCACATGGGGAAAATTTTTTGAGGAAGGTAATAAAATTATTATGCCAGTAACTATTCAGGTACACCATGCAGTTGCTGATGGATACCACTGTTCATTGTTCTTTTCAGATGTAAAAGAAATATCATTAAATCCAGAACAATATTTAAAATAAGTATAGAAGTATCTATGCAACACTAATAAAATGTAGATTAATGATTATTGTAAAAATTATAAACCAAAGAAGAAGGTTCGTTACAAAAAAAGCATTGAGATTATTTTTCTCAATGCTTTTTTGCTTAAAATTTCTATATTTTTTTATAATATCAAATTCAAAAATATTAAATTTATATATTCGTATACTCCAAAACTCTAGTGATATATCATTATTATACGTATACTGAAATTATATTTTTATTATTAATTTGAATTTTTTCTTCTTTATACTCTTTATTTTTATTGAAATTAAATACAAGCAGATATCCATTGTTTAATCCGTGAATATCCAAATAATCACAAAGCTGATTAATTCCTTCTTCATGATATTTAGGACCTCTCCAAATCTTCATCTCAATTATATATTTAAAGCTATTATATGTTATTACTAAATCTAATCTTTTTTCTTCTGATATTTGAACTTCTTTAAAATCAAATCCTGTCCCATTAATTATAGGCTTCATAAATGCTAAAAATAATAGTCTCCCATGATGTTCTATAAATTCTCGATCTTTAGATGAGTATTGCTCTTTCATGAATTGTTGAAATCTTTTAAGAATTTTTTCTATATTTAGTTCGCCATTTTCTTTTATAAACTTTGATTTAATGTTGTATAAACTCATGTTATTAGCAGTAGTTACTATTTTTGATATCATATAACTATAGATTACATCCTCAAATATTTTATTACTTATTTCTAATCTATCATTACCCTTTTTAAATATTCCATAAGTTACTCCTATGTTTATAATAGGATTTAAAGGATTAAACACTATCTGTTCACCATCTATCAAGATTTTTTTAGTTAATTCATAAAGTTCATTATTATTTTCTAAATTTTTTACTATGCTTTCAAATAAGGTATTAACGTCCTCATTAATAATTTTAATAGCTTTTTGAACATCCTTTTTAGTCCAAGTCTCTTTCAGGTTTTTCTTTATTTTCTCATCTATAATTTGACACAGTCTACTTACTAAATAAGGATAGCCATTTGTAAAGAAATAAAGTTCTTCACTTATAGCATTTATGTCCATAGCTATATTATTTTCATTTGAATATTCATTTAACATAGTAGAAATCTCTTTTGGTGAAAAGCTCATATCAACATCAAAATCTACAGCAATATTCCAAGGTGAATTATACTTTGTTTCTTCTTCTTTTCTAAGTTTTAGTTTTAAACTCTTCACATCATAAAGACCTGATAATATAACAGATTTGAATGTAAAATCTTCCTCAAGTTCTCTTAATAAATACTTATTTCTAAGCATACCTATAAAGCTTAAAAATAATTGGTTATTTGAACTTTTATCCACTTCATCAATAAATAAAACAACTTCTTTTTTAGCTCCACTTATAAATTTAGTTATTACTTCAGATGTTTCTTCTAAATCTTTGATACCTTCACTTAATTTTAGAAGTCGTTGACTTTCTTCATTATCACTAAAAGACAAGGATCTACTCATTATCTTTAAAAACTTATTACAAAAACTCTTTTCATTTTCAAATACACTATCTCCAATGCCTTCAAAACTAATACTTATAACTAAATATTCGTTATTTAAGAATTTCTTTAATTCATTTAAAGTTGTTGTCTTTCCATATTGTCTAGGTTTGTGCATATTAAAATAGAACTCATTGTCTATAAGTTCTTTTATTTGTATAAGTTTATTTGAGATATCTACCATATAATGTTTTCTAGGAACACATACTCCTGTACTATTAAATCTTCTTTTCATAATTAACTATACCATCCTTATTTACTTCTTAGGCACATGAAAGAAAATAAAAACTCCCTAAGCCACTGTGGAGTATGGATTTTTTAGAAATAATATGCGCCATGTATTTGTATTATATCCAATAAAACAACCTTTAACAACTTACTGAAAAATTTGTAAGTGGTATGGGATTACTAAAAAATATTAATACATGTGGATATTAAGGGGGTAAGCCTTGTGGGTTTTTGCAATAATTTTTAGGAATTAAGGTTTATTTAAGCTTATATTAAAGATTGAAGTTTATGAAATGTATATAATCTTAGACAGATAGTAAATCTACTCAATGTATCAAGAGAGATAACTATCAATTTATTAATATTTAACATAGAGATATAAGTATAGAAATTTAGGCACATTCAAAAAATAATAGATCAGTATACTTGTCCATTTTGTATAAATATTGAACATTATCAATAAAATATGGCTAGAACTAAGAAAGTTTTTTGAGAATAAATAAAGGAGATATTATGATTAAATTAAAACACATTAATAAATATTATGGTGATTTTCATGTTACAAAAGATTTAAACTTGCATGTAAAAAAAGGAGAGATATATGGTTTAATAGGAAAAAATGGTGCAGGTAAGACAACTATTTTTAAAATAATCCTTGGTTTATCAGATTTTTCAGATGGAGAGTTGTCTATCAAAAACAGTAAGAATTATTCTGAACTGCTAGCTAATAGAAAAAAAATAGGGTTTTTTATAGGCAAAAACTTTTTTGACTATCTTGATGCAAAAGAAAATTTACAATATTATCGTAAATTAAAAGGTATTAAGGATAAGAAAGAAGTAGAACGAGTCCTAAAAATAGTTGGATTGAATACCACTAAAGCAAAATACAAATCTTTTTCAATGGGAATGAAACAACGATTAGGAATTGCAAATGCATTACTTGGAAATCCAGAAATTCTTATATTAGATGAACCCACAAATGGACTTGATCCTCAAGGGATTGTAGATATTAGAAATCTGGTAAAAAAACTAAATCATGAATATGGAATGACAATTATTGTTTCTTCACATATATTAGGTGAACTTGAGCATACTGCAAATAGATTTGGTATTGTGCATGAAGGAAAAGTATTACGTGAAATTACTCTAGATGATTTGAAAAGTGAATCAGATACTATTGAAATAAGTGTAAATGACATAGATAGAGCTAGAGAAATTTTAAAGTCAAATAATATTGAAATTTTAGCAGAAAAATCTTCTGCTAAAACTTTAGAGGATTATTACTTTGAACTTGTGGGAGGGAAAATAAAATGATTAATTATATTCTAGCTGATCTTCGCAGGATTAGTCGTAAACAATCATTTATTTATACACTAGGTGGATTTATTGGATTGTTTCTTCTAATGATTTTTATATTTTACAATCCAACATTTAATCAGAATGTATATCTTGAAAGAACAGATACGTTTTTAGGGTTCTTTCCATTGGTTGTTGGAATGTCTATTTTTTTATCGATTTATTACGATGATTTTAAAAGCAAGTCTATGCAGATTGCTATTGGATATGGGATTTCAAGAAGTAAAGTTGTTTTAACAAAAATTATTGAAGTGATTATACTTTCACTCTTATCAGCATTATTATTAGGAATTGTGATTTTAGTTATTCCAATATTTTTAAAAATGTCTTTATCAGGTAAAGAAATATCTACAATTATTTTAGGTGTTGGTGCAGAAGCATTAAGAATTATTGGATACATTAGTATGTCAACTATATTAGTTTATTATTCACAAAATGCAATGATAGGTACCATATTTTATGTCCTGTTATCATCAAGGACTGTTATGCTAATTTTAGCTACTATTTTAGGGCAAGGTTTTATTATAAATTCAATTGGAGATTTGACTAAATTTCTATATACAATAATTTTATATAAAGAAAAATTATCTTTCATTGAAACAGGAAGTTTTGACTTTTTAATCATACCAGCAATTTTAGTATATATTGTATTACCTACCATCATTTCAATAATGATGTTTAGAAAAAAAGAATTAGAATTTTAGGGGGAATTATTATGAAAAAAATAATAGGAATTATTATCGCTATAATTATTATAGCTGGAGCATTTTGGGCAAAAGGATACTATAATAGTAGATATGTTGTTTCAGATACATATTATACTCAAATACCATTAGATGAAGTAAATGAGGATTCATGGTTAGTTGATAATAAAGGTGAAAAACAAGAAAAAGGAAAATCATATAATTTAATTGGATTTAATAAAGAAGGAAAAGAAAGAGAAGTTCATTTTTTCAAACGAGGTACTGCTAAAGATTACTATAAACCAGGAACTTATATTAAAGTAGATGTAAGTGAAACTATTGAATTAAATACTAATGTAGTTGAAAAGCAGGATATTCCAAAAGAGGTTATAGAAAAAATTGGTGAAAAAGGTACTAAGAAATAAATTATTATTTTATTTCTTTCATAAGTCTAAAATAAGTTATTAGGTGTCAGCTTTGAGTTGACACCTAATTTTTTGGTATTAAGTGCTTTAATGAGTACGAGAATGAATGCATTATGGACAAAAAAGAATTGATTGAACAAAAAAGTGAATCGTATCTTTGGAGAAGCAAAATTAAAAGGCATGTTTAAAAGAACGATATTAAGCTAATGATATTAAAAGTATATTTGGCTTATGTTATAATAAGTATACTATAATGAGAAACAAACTAAGGAAGGAGATGATAATTTGCCTATGTATTTAAACACAGATAGGCCACTAAAAAATTATAAAGAGCTTATAAATGAAAAGTACTTTGTTGACAAATCATTAATAATAGAATTATTAAATGAAAAAATATCAACTAAAAGTAAGTATGTATGTGTTACAAGACCAAGGCGATTTGGGAAATCAAGTGTTGTAGATATGCTTGGAGCATATTATTCTAAAGCTGTAGACTCAAAAAAAATTTTTGATGAACTTAAAATAAGTAAAGTTAATAGTTATGAAGAGCATATGAATAAATACAATGTAATAAATATAAGTTTTAATACAAAACCTATGATGAATATATTGCTATAATTCAAAATGGAATAATAGATGATATAAAAACAATGTATCCAGATATAGAAATAAAAGAGTTTTATAATATTAGCCATATGTTAAGTCATACAAATGATAGATTTATATTTATTTTTGATGAATGGGACTATATTTTCAATAATAACTTATTTCAAGAAAATGAAAATGATTTCTTAGAATTTTTAAGAAACCTTTTAAAAGATCAACCATATGTGGCACTTTGCTATATGACAGGAGTTTTACCAATTAAAAAATATTCAAGTGGTTCTGCACTTAATATGTTTGATGAATATACATTCTTAAGAGATAGGAGTTTTGGAGAATTTTTTGGTTTTACTGAAGAGGAAGTAAAGACTCTATGTGCAATAAATGGTGAGTTAAGCTTTGAACAACTTGAAAGCTGGTATAATGGATATTTAACAGCATTGGGAATCAAAGTATATAATCCTAGATCAGTTGTTAAAGCATTGCAAAATAATCATTGTGAGAGTTATTGGACCAATACAGGTGCTATGGATGAAGTAGCAGAATATTTGAAATATAACACTTTAGATATAAGAGATGATGTTATAGAAATGGTATCAGGAGAAGAAATAGATATTATAATTGATGAAGAATTTAGAGCAGGGCAAGGAGCTCCAAGAAATAAGGAAGAAATATATTCAGCTATGATTGTTTTAGGTTTATTATCATATTATGATGGATATTTAAAGATTCCTAATAAAGAATTAATGAAAGAGTTTGAAAAAGCTTTAAGAGATAAATTTTTTGGATATGTTTCCAAGATAATAGAAAATTCTAAGAAAATGTTAAACTAATTATATTGTATATGAGAAAATCTAATCTTTTTTACTTATGGAGTGTTGAATCGTATCATAAGTAAGAGAGATTTTTTCTAAAAAACCAATATTTTCTAATCATTATAATCTTATTTTAAGTGAAAATTTGTAATAAAATGTTGTATAATGTAATTATAACAATAATAATAAGTATTACATTATAATACTATAGATAAAGCCATGTTAAATTAAAAAATATGGAGGAGAAAAATTGATTAAAAAGAAATTAGCTTTATGCATAACTCTATCTTTACTTTTGTCAGGATGTGGGATGGCAAATGAAAATCAATATAATACGAACATAGACGTTTCAAGTAATGGAAAAATAACTAGTGATTCTACTACTGAAAAGCCCATAGAAGATTTAAAGTCTTCTGATAAAGAAGAAGATATTCCTAAAGTAAAATCTGATCTTAAAGTAGAATCTAATTCTAAAACAGAGTCTGAATCTAAAGTAGAGTCTACTCCTAAAGAGAAATCTACTTCAACTCAAAAACCTACTACCACAAAAGTATCATCTAATATTTCATCACTTAGTACTAAAGCAATAGGGTGGTCATGGTTATATTCAACAAGAGATAGTGCTGAACTTTTGTCTAAATATAAAGCATATGGTTTTGGAGATACTTCAAAAAAAATTATTTATCTTACTTTTGATGAAGGTTATGAAAATGGCTATACAGATAGTATTCTTGATACTTTAAAGGCAAATAATGTACATGCCACCTTCTTTGTAACCAAGCCTTATGTAACTGGTAGTTTTAATGGTGCCTCAAATACTTATTTATTAAAAAGGATGAGTAATGAAGGACATATAATAGGTAATCATTCTGTTCATCATAAATCTATGCCTACATTTACAGATGAAGCTGCTTTTAATTCTGAAATTACTCAAGTAGAAGATGCAGTAAATAATGTTCCTGGTTGTAAAATGTCAAAATATTTTAGACCACCAGAAGGAACTTTTAGTGAATTGTCACTTTACTATACTCAAAAACTTGGCTATAAATCTATATTTTTTACTCTTGCTTATAAAGATTACGATGTAGATAATCAGCCTGATCCTGCATCTTCTAAAGCAAAGCTTTTAAAAAATACTCGTGATGGTATGATTTGCTTACTTCACGCTGTATCTAAAACTAATGCAACTATTTTAGACAGTTTGATTAAAGATTGGAAGAGCCAAGGTTATGAATTTAAAACTTTAGATGAACTTCCTAGTTAAGATAATTAAAATAATTTCACATTAAAAATAAACCTTATCATTTACTACTAAATGATAAGGTTTATTTGAATTTTAATATATTATATTAATAAAAAATATAATCATTTAAGTATAAATGATTATATTTATGATAAAATGATAATAATAAATATAATATAAATAAGGGAGATATGAAATGATTTCTTTTGAAAATAATAAATTGAATAACTTAGCGTTACCGATGAGTATAGTAAGAATGTTAACTACTATAAATGAATATAAGGGAAAGCAAGATTTGTATAAAAAGCAATCACCTCAAATATTAAATACACTTAAAGATGTAGCCGTTATACAAAGTACAGAATCATCTAATAGAATAGAAGGTATTTATACTTCAAATAAAAGATTACGTGAACTAATGGATAACAAAATAGAGCCAAGAGATAGAAGTGAAAGTGAAATAGCAGGGTATAGAGATGTGCTAAATACTATTCATAGTGCATTTGATGCTATACCTATAAAATCATCTGTATTATTACAATTACATAGAGATTTATACAAATTTTCATCAGCTAAGGGTGGAAACTATAAAAATATTGATAATGTGATTGAAGAAATATTGCCTAATGGAACTAAATATATAAGATTTAAGCCTGTAGATGCCTTTAGCACTCCAAGCTATATGGAGAGACTTTGCGTGGAATATAGAAAGGAGATTGCAAAAGAGGAGATAGAGCCATTAGTTTTAATAGCTGCATTTATATTAGATTTTCTTTGCATCCATCCTTTTAACGATGGAAATGGAAGAATGTCTAGATTATTAACTCTTTTACTTTTGTATCAAAGTGGTTTTGAGGTTGGAAGATTTATTAGTCTAGAAAAAATTATTGAGGATAGCAAAGAAACTTACTATGAAGCACTGAATAAATCATCAATGTTATGGCATGATGGGAGAAATAATCTGTATATATGGCTTGAATATTTTCTTGGAGTTATCATAAAAGCATATAAAGAATTAGAGGATAGAGTAGGCTGTATTGAAAATACTAAGGGCAGTAAGAGTGAAAGAATAGAAATGGCTATAGAAGGAAAGTTAGGGTATTTTACTAAGAATGAAATAAGAACTATATGTCCAGATGTAGGAGAAGCCACTATAAATAGAGTGTTTGAGAAGTTGAAAGTTGAAGGGAAAATTGAAGCTGTAGGTAAGGGAAGGACTACTAAGTGGAAAAAATTATAAATATTCAATTGCTAAATGTAAAATAAAAATAATATTCTAATAAATAAGTGATGCTATTTTATTAAAATAATTGTATAATAATTACGAGAGACACTCGCTATAAGTATGGGTTTGTTACTTACATATAGCTGGTGTTTTTTTGTTTTTTTGTAAAGAAATAAATATAAGAGTTTATTTTAATAATATAATTTATGAGGGTAATGAATTTTTATAATGCCCTAAGAAGGAGAAAAAATGTTATTTAAAGATTTAAAAATAATAGAACCAATTCAGAAAGCTTTAACAGAAGCTGGATACACAAATCCTACACCAATACAAGAACAATCAATTCCATCATTATTAAAGGGAAAAGATTTTCTAGGATGTGCTCAAACAGGTACAGGTAAGACAGCAGCTTTTGCTATTCCTGTTTTACAAAACATTGCAAAAAATAAAAAGAAATCAGATGAATCAAGAACAATACAAGCTTTAATATTAGCACCAACTAGAGAATTAGCAATTCAAATAGAAGAGAATTTTAATCTTTATAGTAAACACACTAATATTAAAAATACAGTAATATTTGGTGGGGTATCACAAAAACCTCAAACTAAAATATTAAGAGAAGGAGTGGATATTTTAATCGCAACTCCTGGTAGATTACTTGATTTAATAAATCAAAAATATATTGATTTAAGTAATGTTAAACATTTTGTATTAGATGAAGCTGACCGTATGTTTGATATGGGAATGGTTCGTGATGTAAAAAAAATAGTAGCTAAGTTACCAAAGGTTAGACAGAATCTTTTATTCTCAGCAACTATGCCTTCAGAAGTTAAGAATTTAGTAAATAGTATTCTTAAAGACCCCATAAGAGTTGAAGTAGCGCCTGTTTCATCAACTATAGATACTATTACTCAAGGAGTATATTTTGTTAAAAAGAAAGATAAGAAGTCTTTACTTGTTCATCTTCTTAAAGATGAATCTATTAAGTCATTATTAGTATTTTCAAGAACCAAATATGGAGCAAATAATATTGTAAAAGATCTTGTTAAGACTGGAACTGAGTCTCAAGCAATTCATGGTAATAAATCTCAAAATGCAAGACAACTTGCTTTAAGTAATTTTAAAGAAGGTAAAATAAGAGTTTTAGTAGCAACTGACATAGCTGCAAGAGGAATTGATGTAGATGGCTTATCTCATGTTATAAATTACGATTTACCTGACGTACCAGAAACTTATGTACATAGAATTGGAAGAACTGGTAGAGCTGGACATAGTGGAGTAGCATTATCATTCTGTGATATTGAAGAAAGAAATGCACTTAAGGATATTGAAAAGGTAATAGGAAAGAACATTCCTGTAATGGATAATGTTGAATTTGAAAAAATAGTTATAACCAGGGAGCCTGCTCAAAAGAAAGAAGCAGATAAGAAGGGTACTGGTTCTAGAAAACCAAGAAGAAATTGGTATGCTAATAAAAAAAGAAAGAACGGTAATGGTAGCCAGCAAGGAAAAAAACAAAGTGGTAGAATTCAACAAGCTAAATAGTTTTTAGCATTATTTATAGGGAAGAATCTGAAATACTTTATTATAAATAATAAAATATAATAAGTTTAGCACTAGAGTATTCCAAAATATGTTATGATAAAAAGAATTAAAATAAATGATAATTAACTTTTAATTATAAAATAAATAGTAATTTAAAAGGGAGACAAAAATGGTTTTATTAGTGGTTGATACACAAAAGTTAATAACAAATGAAAAATTATATGAATTTGATATGTTTGTATCTAGTGTTAGAAAAATAATACATGAGGCTAGGACAAATAATATTGAAGTAATATATGTACGTCATGATGATGGCATAGGAAGTGAATTAACAAAAGGAACTGATGAGTTTGAAATATATGAAAAATTTCAACCAATGAAAGAAGAAAAAATATTTGATAAAAAGGTTAATAGTGCTTTTAAAGGCACTGGTTTATTAGAATATTTAATGGACAAAGGTGAGAAAGACATAATTATTGTAGGGCTTCAAACAGATTATTGTATTGATGCTACTATAAAATGTGGATTTGAACATGGATTTAATATTATAGTTCCAGCTTATTCAAATACAACAGTTGATAATAAGTTTATGTCTTCAGAGGAAAGTTACAAATATTACAATGAATTTATGTGGAAATATAGATATGCAGAATGTATTTCACTAGATGAAACAATTAAAAGAATGAAATAGTCAAATCCCAATTTATAATTTAATAAAATGAAAATTAGAATAATTTTATATCTAGAATAAACCTTATCATTTGAGACTAAATGATAAGGTTTATTTAAATTTTAATATATTATTTTTATACGTAGCAGCATTTTCTATAGTTGTACTTCCTATGTTAAATAAAAAGAATACGGTAAATATATTTAGTGGTAAATTTGACAAATCAGTAATACTACCTGTAGCATACAATGGTTCATCAGAAGGAGTTAATTCAATTGCAGCTGCTATAACTGCATATGTATTTAACATGACATTTATGAAAATAGCTGGAGAAGCTGGTGTTGCAGCATTTACAACAATAAATTATGTAGCTCAATTTGGAATACTTATAATGTTTGGTATATCAGATGGAATAGGACCTATACTTAGTTATAACTATGGATATAAAAAACATGATAGATTAAATGATACTTTAAAGCTAGCATCAAAGATAAATTTAATTGTTGGAGTAATACTATTCTTTATATTATTTGTATTTGGAAAACAATTAGTGTCATTGTTTGTAAGTGGAAATGAAAATGTAGTAAATCTAGCCGTAAATGGATCAAAAATATATGCATTTGCCTTTTTAATATGTGGATTTAATATAATTAATTCAGGATATTTTACAGCAATAGGAGATGCTAGAGGATCTATTATAATAGCAGCAAGTAGAGGGATAGTATTTATAATTTTAGGTATAAATATACTTCCCATAATTATAGGAATGAGTGGAGTATGGCTTACAATACCATTTGCTGAATGTATGACATTTATTATAAGTATGTATTTAATTAAAAAGAATAATGCTTTATGTATAGAAGAGGAAAATATAAATAATGGACAGTTTCAAAATCAATAAATATAAATTTCACACTTAACTTTGTAATGGGTATAATAATGACTGTAATTGCAAAGATGTAATAGAATGAATCTACATTTCTTTTTAATGATAAAGAATTAGTTAGAAAATATGCTTTTAATTTAAGCAAATAAGAAGGAGTATTTATTAGTGGTACACCTTCTTATTTTATATTAGTCTATGTTTTAGTAGAATGTTAATATATACAACATTCTATCAATAAATTAATATATAAAGAAAAATAACCTTACACATTAATTAACATTTATTTATGATACGGAGAAGCGTATCTATGGACAACCAAAATAAATAGGAGCGTTTGAAATAATAAAATTAAGCCAATGGTATTAAAAGTGTCATTGGTTTATGCTATAATTTTTTGAGTTAAGAATATATATTAAGTGAAAAGAATGGTTGATGTTTATAATATAAAAAATATAACTGAAAAAGAGGTATAAATTATGATAAAACCAATTGTAAAAGATATATTGTTTTTAGGACAAAAATCAGAAGATGCAACTAAAAATGATATAGTAGTAATTGATGATTTAATAGATACATTAAAAGCAAACTTAGAGCATTGTGTTGGATTAGCTGGGAACATGATTGGAGTAAAAAAACGTATATTGGTATTTACTGTAGGCAACCTTATTGTACCTATGATAAATCCAGTTATATTAAAGAAAGAAAAGCTTTATGAAACAGAAGAGAGTTGTTTATCTTTAATTGGCTTTAGAAAAACAAAGAGATATGAAATGATAGAGGTGGAGTATCTTGATAGAAATTTTAAGAAGCAAAAGCAAGTGTTTACTGGATTTACAGCACAAATAATTCAACATGAAATGGATCATTTTGAAGGTATAATAATCTAATTAAAAAATTAAGGTGAAAGAAATTTTGTCATGTTAGGGGTCAGGCACCAACCCAATAAATGTAATGAAAAGATACATTATATAAATAGTGGAAAATTCAGAGTAAATGCAAATAAAAATAATATTGATATTTGGCTGATTTATCAATGTGAAAAATGCAAATCAACTTGGAATTTCAAGAAGTAAAATAAAAAACATGCATAAAATATGATATAATAATTTAAATTAGTTAATAACAGTAAACTTTATAGAAAGAAGGTACAGAGAATATGGGGATTTGGATATATGCATAGCAAAGGCTATTGCATATTATAATTAGAATAACAAATGTAATAGCCTTTGCTAATCCTATGATTAAGTGATTAGGAGGAGCATAATGGGCTATAAAAATGCAAATGAGATATTACCAACAAAGTTACTAGACGAAGTACAAAAATATATAGATGGGGAATATATATATATTCCTAGAAAATATTGTAACAAGAAATCATGGGGAGAGAATACAGAGACTAAACGATATATTGATCATAGAAACTTTTGTATTTATAAGGAGTACAAGAATGGAATAAGCATTAAACAGTTATCAGAAAAGTATTATTTAGTGGAAAAAAGTATTCAACGCATTATTAGACAAGAAAAAAATAAGAAGTAAGAATTATGTGCCATAAAAATTATGGCACATTTTTTATTCATAAAAAAGTATGAGGTATTATGTAAGCGTAAAAAAATTACTGTCTAGATAATACCAAACCTTCTTGTTAAAATTGCATTAAAATATAACAAGGAGGAATTGTTATGGTTAAAAAAGGAACAGATGTGAAATGGAGAGAACTTGTAGAGAAGTTTTCTTCTTACGAAGGGACGTTAGATAGTTTCTGTAAAGAAAATAGTATTAGTAGAAGTCAGTTTTACTATTACAGAAAGAAATTTGAGAAAGAGAATAATACGACATTTCAAGCTATAGCTTTAGAAAACAATAATACAAATATATTAACAGTAACTAATAATATTAAATCAGCTACTGAGATTAAGATAGAAATTGGCAAAGCTAAAATATTTATACCGGCTAATGAAATAGCTTTGTTATCAAATATACTTAGGGAATTTAGTAAAACATGCTTAATATAGATAAAGTAGATACTGTATATTTAGCTTGTGGTATAACAGATTTACGAAAAAGTATAGATGGTTTAGTTATGATCGTTCAAACACAGTTAAAGTTAGATCCCTTTGAAAAAGCTCTATTTGTCTTCTGTAACAGGTCGATGAATAGATTAAAAATATTACATTTTGATGAAGGTTTTTGGCTATATTATCATAGACTTGAAAATAATAGGTTGAAATGGCCTATGACTAAAGAAGAAGCAATGAAAGTAAATAAAGAAGAATTAAGTTGGCTACTTAAAGGATATGAAGTTAGAACTACATCAAAATTTAAGCCTATAAAAGAAAAAAATTGTTACTAAAACATTTGAAATTACAAATAGAAACTCTTGATTTAAAAGTGAGCAAGCTCTTCTAAAATCAAGGGTTTTATGGTATAATATACCTATAAAAATTGTTGAGAGGTAACAAAATGGATGGCTTAAATTTAAACAATCAACTTGATGAAAAAACACAGTTATTGATTTCGAAAATGGAAAGAGAAATTGAGTTAAAAGATTCAGAAATTCAAAATCTTAAAACTGAATTAGCATTTTTGAAAGGTCAAATTCTTAATAAAAATAGAAAGATATTTGGAAAATCTAGTGAACAGGTAGATTCTAATCAAATGTCTCTTTTTGACGATGCTGAAAATAACTGTGACTTTAAAATGGCTGAGCCAACAATGGAGGAAATTGCTTATACAAGAACTAAGTCATCTAAACACATTGGCAAGAAAGATAATTTAGCAAATTTAGAAAGAATCATTGTTGAACATAAGCTTGAAGAAAATGAAGCAATATGCAGCAAATGTAATAATTCTTTAGTTGTTATTGGACGTAAATCAAAGGAAGTATTAAAATACATACCAGCAAAACTTTATATAGAAGAACATATTACATATAGTTATGCTTGCAAATCTTGCGAAGCGGAAGCAGGTGTTGCAAACATAATTTCAACAAAATTACCTAATACTATATTTTATAAAAGTATGGCATCAAATGAATTAGTAGCTCATGTCATAAATATGAAGTATCAGCATGCAATGCCTTTATATAGATTAGAAACCTACTTTAAGATGCTAGGTGCAAATCTTTCAAGACAAACATTATCTAATTGGATAATGAATAGTGCTACTGAACTTCAAGTTGTATATGATATTATGAAAGAACAACTTTTAAAGAAAAATTATATACAAGCTGATGAGACTACCGTTCAGGTTATTAATGATAGCGGTAAGGATTCAAAGTCCAAGAAATATATGTGGTTATATAAATCTGGAGCTTTAAAAGATCCAATTATTTTATATGACTATCAGAATACAAGATCTAGCTCTTGTCCTAAAGAATTTTTGAAAGGATTTTCAGGATATCTTCAAACAGATGGGTATACCGGATATAATAGAGTCGAAAATGTGAAACGATTATATTGCCTAGCTCATATCCGAAGAAAATATCATGAAATAATAGTAAACTTAGATGAAGAAGCCCTAAAAAAATCACGTGCTATAATAGGGTTTAATTATTGTGAAAAACTTTATAAAATAGAAAAAGACTTAAGGGAAACTTATAGCAAGGACGAAGATTACTATAAAAAACGATATAAAATAAGGCTTAAAAAGTCAGCGCCAATTCTTAATGAATTTCAAGAATATGTGGAGAGAGAAATAAAAAATGCTCTTCCAAAAAGTCCGTTAGGTAAAGCTCTTGACTATACTAGAAAGCTTCTATCTGATATGAAAACACTTTTAGAAGACGGATCTTTAGAAATAGATAATAATGGAGCTGAAAGAGCAATAAAACCATTTGTTATTGGTAGAAAAAACTGGCTTTTCTCAAATACAGCAAAAGGTGCAAAATCAAGTGCTTTAATTTATAGCATAATTGAAACCGCTAAAGCCAACGGTTTAATAGTAGAAAAATATTTAGTATATTTATTTGATATGTTAGCTAATACAGAGTCTAAAGAAAAAGAAACTTTAAATAATTATATGCCTTGGTCAAAGGCTCTTCCCGACGTGTTGCGCATTAAGGTTGGTAAATAACTACTACTAAATATAATATTAAATTTTCAAACCCAACAGAAGCATTTTCCACTTCTATTGGGTTTATTTTATCATTATGGAATTATAATTGCTATGCGTCGAATTTTTGACCCTTACGGTATTATAAGAGTTTATACAATGATAAAATAATATTACTTAGTAGTAAAAAATATAAAGTTAAAGGAGAAAAAAATGGCATACTTCAAATATAAAGAGAGAAATGTATACTATGAAGAAATTGGAACTGGTGAACCATTACTATTATTACATGGAAATACTGCATCATCAAAAATGTTTCAATCTGTAATAAGTTTATACCAAGCTAGATACAAGATAGTGTTAATAGATTTTTTAGGACACGGACAATCAGAAAGAATAGATAAATTTCCTGTAGATTTGTGGTTTGATGAGGCTATGCAAGTTATAACATTATTAGAGAATTTAAAGTATAAAAAAGTTAAGATTATTGGAAGTAGTGGTGGTGCTTTAGTTGCATTAAATGTAGCATTAGAAAGACCTGATTTAGTAAAATGTGTAGTTGCCGATAGCTTTAAGGGAGAAATTGCAGATACTCAATTTACCAATAAACTACAAAAACAAAGAGAAATTTCAAAACAAGATAAAGGAGCAAGGCTTTTCTATTCATTTTGTCATGGAGGAGATTGGGAACAAGTTGTAGATAATGATACTAATGCTGTATGTGAACATGCTATAAAAGTAAAAAAATTTCTCCATAAATCCTTAAAATCATTAAATACAAAGGTACTCTTGATTGCTAGTAAAAAGGATGAATTTATTGGATCTATTTGTGAAAATGCGTATTCCAAGATGCTTGAACAAATTAATAATGGTCAAATGTATTTATTTAATGATGGTGGTCATCCAGTTATGATCTCTAATCCTAAGAAAGTTGCACAGGTTGTAATGGAGTTCTTGGATGAGTAGAAAATATTAGTGTAGAATTACTATAGGATTCTTAATTTATTTAAATTATTAGGAAGTTAACTAAAAACAGGTGAGTACAAATATTTATTAGATGAATTTTTAGAAATTGATCCACATGGTAAGATATATATATCACCAAATTTATGTGTTACTCCCATTATGATAAAATTTATATGTAAGTAATTTATTCTGTTAACCAAATGGAGGCATCCTATTGAATAATTCAAATTTAACTAAACAATTTATGGCTATATCATTAAAAAAGTATATGGAGAAGACAATTATCTAATAGTTACTTATTAGTAGCTCCTCCATCTAACAATAGGTAAAGTGATACCAGTAGCCCATATTCAACTTTTAAATTCTACTTTAGAATTATGTAGAAAATAAACATAAGAATAAAGGGGGAAAACCTCATTTGGGGTAGTTACGGAGAACCGTATCATAAGTAAGTGATATTTTTACTAAATTTGTATAATTAAAGGATAAGTTTATATAATCTATACAATTTAAACCCACGATAAGGATTTCTATCGTGGGTTATTTTATAATTAATATAGCATGAATAAAAGAGAGATTATCCAATATATGGTATAATTTAAGATATATAATTAAGAAGCGAGGAGATAAAAAATGTTTAAAATAGGTGAATTTTCAGTACTTACATCAATAAGTATTCATATGCTTAGAAATTACGATAAAATTGGATTATTAACACCAAAGTATATAGATAAGTCAACGGGATATAGATATTATGAAAGTAATCAATTGCCAATTGCTAATCAAATTGTAGCTTTAAAGATGATGGGATTTGGGTTAAAAGAAATAGCTGAACTGCAATTGCAAGAAATGCAAATAGATAATTTGGAAGAAATATTAAAAAATAAAATTAAAGTTAAAGAACAAGAGGTAAAAGTAATTAGAAAACAGCTAACACAAATGGAGAATGCATTAAAGGATTTAACTACTGAAAAGGAACAAGTTTTATCCATAATAACTAAATGTATCCCTGATAGAAAAGTTGCAAGCTTAAGAATGAAAATAAAGGAATTTCATGAAGAGGGAAGGTTATGGAAAATACTTGGTGATGAATGTGAAAAGATAAATATTAAATTTTCGGATTCAAATTATTCTATTGCTATTCAGCATGAAATAAATTTTGATGAGAACTACATAGATGTTGAGGTTCAAAGATTAGTTGAGAATACTTATGAAGATACCGACATTGTGAAGTTTTATAGTATACCATCTTGTGAAATAGCTTCATTGATATATCAAGGTGGCTACAGTAGGCTTAAAGATATAAATCTCTATATGGCTAAATGGATAACACAAAATGGGCTTGAAATTTGTGGACCTGCATTTAATATTTATTATATTTCTCCAGAGCATGAAGTTAGTGAAGAAAAATTTATTACAGAGGTATGTTTTCCAGTTAAAAAAAGATAAGGGATTGACTCTAGCATAATACGAGGGTATATGATTTTCTATAGAAAGTAAAATTTTATAGAAAGAGTGATGAAAATATGCCTAAGAATGTAATTGAATTAAGACACAAAGTTTGTGATTATACTTGTATGTGGAATGGTATCGAAGATTTATATCAAACAAGATTAGATGAGGATATACCGGATTATTTTTTCTTCTGTTTAAGTGGGATAGGAAAATTTGTATACTTAAAATTTAGAGATGGAGATATGCGAAGAATGGTCTCATGGAATGATGGAAGAACTAAAAAAATGTATTCGTCAATTAATGATATTATAGGATTTAAATATAAACATATAGAAGGTAGAAAATTTGACTATATAATGAAAAGAGCAAAGGAACAGATTAATAATGAAAGACCTGTTATTCTTGGATGTTTAGATATGTATTATTTAGATTATTACCCGAAATTTTATTGTAAAGAACATATACCAATTCATTATATATTAATGGTTGGGTATGATGATGAAGAGCAGTGTGCATATGTGTATGATTGTGGAATTAGGGATATGCAAAAAATTGAGTATGAAACTCTTAAAAAAGCTCTTAATATTGAAAAAACGTCTATATCTGATAAAAATTCAATATGCCTAATAGAGTTTGATGAAGAAATTAAGAGTGTTAGGGAAATTGCTATAAGTGGATTTTATGAAAAAGCAAAAGAAATGCTTAATTCTAATGTGGGGTTTGTTGGGATATCTGGTATGCGAAAGCTCAGCAAAGAAATCCTTAGTTGGGAAGATGAATTAACTGTTGAAGAGTATGAAACAGCACTTAGAAACATTGTTGTGTTTACAGGTACTGTTCCAATTATCCCTAATAAATTACGTATGATAGAGGACAAGGATGAAGTAGAACATCAAGCAGCTAGAAGAGAATATGGAGAATTATTGGTGACATTAGGAGAAAAATATGGTTTTGAACAGTGGAAAGTAGCAGGAAATCTTTTTATTAAGAGTGGTACTATCATTCAAGAGATGACTGATTTAATAGTAGGATACTTGATGAAAGAAAGTAAAGAGCTTAACAGATTACCCAATATGATTAATGAGATAGCAGATATTGAAGAAAAAGCATATCAAAATATACTGGAGGGAATAAATTATGGCCAATCACGAAAGTAATTGGCCATGTAAAATCTTTTTATTTTTTTCTACTGCCTACTTGACAGGGAGCAGTTCATATTTAGTACGACAGCCCCTTTTTGTGACTTTTAATATGTTTTTAAGCGTAACTTAGACTATCCTCTGTAATAAGAACCAAAATTATCATCACAATATTCAATACCATCTATTTCGTAATATAAAGCAAATTTAATTTCTTTTGTAAGTTCTTTACAGTCATCTGCATTAAAATAATAATTGGAAACTGAATCTACATAATTAGTTGCTGGTTTAATGGTTGCTTCTTTATATGTTTTCCAATTATCTTCAGTATAACGAACTTTTATATTAGTTGGCTTTTTACCAGTATTTTTTACACAAAATTTTCCTGAAAGTGGATTTAAACCTGAATATATTACACATGAATTACTTTTACCTAATGCAACTTCATCATATTCATAATTAACACTATAATTTTTAGAATTATTATTATCCCAATAAGTTTTACCATTAACTTCATATTTAATAGCAAACGCAGTAAATAATCCTTTAAAAGCTATACGAAAACTCCAAACTTCTGAACCATCTGGATTTGTTTTTACATAATGTGCTTCTTTATCTTTCCATGAATTACCTTCTCCTGATGCATAATGTACTATAACTTTTTTATCATATGCAAGATTTTTTATACATATAGCCCCTTCTACAGCTCCACCATAATAACCACAGTTAATATATTTTGCATAGTACAATTGTACTGGAAGATTTGAAGAGTTTCCTTCTACATTTAAATTACTGCTTACCTTATTAGTTTCAGCAGCTTGTACACCTTGATTTAAAACACCATTTATCATTAACATACCAGTAAAAATAAATACAGATACTAACATACTTAGTGCTTTTTTAAATTTTTTCATTGATCCATCTCCTTCTAAAATAAATACATTTTTGTAAAATGATTTATATTTTACAACTAAATTGTAAAAAATTCAATATAATTATATTTTACACAATAAATACAAAATTATCAAAACTTATAAGAAAGATTATTTTGAATATTTCTTATAAATGATGCTATAAAAATCTATCTTTGATTTATTATTTTTTGTGTCCTAATATTTACATAAGATCAGTGAAACATATGGTGTGTAAGTTAGATATACATATCAATTAGATGTTACAGCAGAAGAGATGATAAGTGCTATTAAGTGTGCTGAAAAAATTGAAAAATTTATCAAGTGTAAAATAAAGAAATAAAAATTGGTTAAATTATAAAACTATTTACTTATTATCATAATTATTTAATAAGTAGATAATTTTATTTTTTAAATAAAATTAGTGTTGACAAATTACTAACTAATAATTATTATTAATTACATAAGATGTTTGAAAAATTATAAACTTAAATATAAATTTAAAATATTAGGAGGTAAAGTTATGTCATTAATAAATAAAAAGGTTTCAGATTTTAAGGTTCAAGGATATCACAATGGAGAGTTTGTAGAAGTGAATTTAGATTCATTAAAAGGACACTGGTCAGCAGTTGTGTTTTATCCAGCAGATTTTTCATTTGTATGTCCAACAGAATTAGGAGAGTTAGCAGATAATTATGAAAAATTTAAAGAAATTGGATGTGAAGTTTATTCAGTATCAACAGATACTCATTTTGTTCATAAAGCGTGGGCTGACACTTCAGAAACAATAGCAAAAATTAAATATCCAATGTTAGCAGATCCAACAGGAAAGTTAACTAGAGATTTTGAAGTAATGATTGAAGAAGAAGGATTAGCATTAAGAGGATCATTTATAATAAATCCAGAAGGTGAAATTAAAGCTTATGAAATTCATGATAATGGAATAGGAAGAAATGCAGAAGAACTATTAAGAAAGGTTCAAGCAGCTCAATTTGTTGCAGAACATGGAGATCAAGTATGTCCAGCTAAGTGGAAACCAGGAGAAGAAACATTAGTGCCAAGTTTAGACTTGATAGGAAAACTTTAATCAATAAAAGAGTGGTTTATCCACTCTTTTATTAAATCTAAATATTTTAAAGAGATTTTTATAGATTATTTTAAAATGTTTAGAATAAAGGGGAGGGAATAAGGATGGAGAAAATATATGATTTATTAGTAATCGGTGGAGGACCGGCAGGACTTTCAACAAGTATATATGCAGGGAGATCTAAATTAAATACTCTTATTATAGAGAAGGGAGAATTAGGAGGACAAGTAAATAAAACTTATGAAATTTCTAATTATCCTGGTGCTAGAAATAGTAATGGACCAAAACTTATGGAAGAGATGAGAAATCAAGCTAAAGATTTTGGTGTTAATTTTATTACAGCAGAAGTAAAGGCAGTAGATTTAAAAGGAGAGGTGAAAATCTTAAAAACAGATAAAGGAGAATTTAAAGGAAGATCAGTAGTAATTGCAACTGGGGCTTCTCCAAGAAGATTAGGATTTAAGGGTGAAGAAGAATTTATAGGTAGAGGTGTTGCTTATTGTTCAACTTGTGATGGGCAATTTTTTGAAGGCTTAGAGGTATTTGTAATTGGGGCTGGATTTGCAGCTGCTGAAGAAGCTATATTTCTTACTAAATATGCAACAAAAGTAATAGTAATAGCAAGAGAGCCCGAATTTACTTGTGCAAAGTCAATTGCAGATAAAGTACTAAATCACCCCAAAATAGATGTTAAGTTTAATACAGAAGTAATTGAAGTTAATGGAACTGAAATGTTAAACTATGCTAAATTTATAAATAATAAAACTAATGATACTTTTGAGTATTATGCAAAAAAAGAAGATGGAGCCTTTGGTGTATTTGTATTTGTGGGATATTCTCCTGAAAGTAATTTATTTAAAGGAATATTAGAATTAGATAAGAGTGGATATATAATAACTAATGAAAATATGGAAACTAATATTCCAGGGGTTTATGTTGCTGGAGATTTAAGACCAAAAGAATTAAGGCAAATAGTTACAGCAGTTTCAGATGGTGCAATTGCAGCAACTAGAGCAGAAAAATATGTTATTGAATTAAAAGAAAAGCTTGGTATAAAGGATGAAGCAGATATAGTTAAAAATGAAGAAAAAGAAGTAGTAGCCCAAAAGGACATAGATGGAAAGATTATTTCAAGAAGAAGTAAGCTTTTAAATGATGATTTAAGAACTCAATTAAAAAGTGTTTTAACTAGAATAGAGAATGATGTTACTCTTGTATCTATAGTAGATGAAGAAAATACAAAGTCAATAGAATTAAGTGATTTAATATTAGATATTGCAGATTTAGGAGAAAAAATAAACGTAGAGATTTATAGTAAAGGAAAAAATATAGAAATTGAAAATAAGATAAATGCAAATAAATTTCCAGTAGTAGCACTTTTGGATAAAAATAAAAATTATAGTGGAGTTAAATTCCACGGAGTGCCAGGAGGTCATGAATTAAATTCATTTATTTTAGCAATATATAACCTTGGGGGACCAGGACAACAGATATCTGAAGAAGTGTTAAATGAGATTAAAAACATAAATAAGAATACAAATATAAAAGTTTGTGTATCATTATCTTGTCATTTATGTCCAGATGTTGTAGTTTCTTCTCAAAGGATTGCAATAGAAAATAAAAATGTGGAAACAGAAATGATTGATATTTCTAATTTTAAAGAAATAAAAGATAAGTTTAAAGTAATGAGTGTACCAGCTATAATTGTAAATGATGAAAAAATTTATTTTGGAGCTAAAAAACTAGATGAAATAATACAACTTATAAAATAAATTACGTGTAAGAGTACCTAGACAGTATGTAAAACAGTAAAGTAGTATTATATAATTACTTGATTTACGGACAGTAAATATACAAATAATGTCCAATATGAATTTTGATAAAAAAATTAACTTGAAAATAATAAAAAACCGATTCTAGTATAAAATTGATTTGTAACAAATAAATTCACTAAGAAAAGTTGTTTATTTTCAAATAATATAGAGCCCTAGCAATTAAGCTAGGGCCATATATATATTATGGAGTATATATTGTTTTATTATTTCCTTCAATTATAATTAATGATTTAGCTTCTATATTTTCTCCTTCAACCGTAATTTTTTTACCTGAGAAGTTTGCTATTACTTTTAAATCATTACCATAACTAGTCATTTGGACTAGCTTATCCTTTGATAATATTTTAAAATCTGTCATTTCTTTATTAATTGCTTTTTTGCTAAACTTAGACCATACTTTACTATGCTCTACTATTTCATCTTTATGCTTTTCCCATTCAACTCTATCTAAATGATATAAAGGAGGTACATTATAAAGAATTTCATATAACATTCTATCTTGAATATAATCTTGAAATTTTAATGTTCCCCATCCCCACCAATGTGTGGTTATAACAGAATCATTATACACTAATTTATATAGTGGAATTGTATAGTTTGTATCTATAAATAACTTTTTATAAATCTCCTTTAATGGGATTTGTTTAGAAAACATTTCTGGTACACCACCATAGCTTGCATAATATCTTCCTACATAATATTTACTATCTTTATTTTTACTCATATCTTTATCCATCCATGAAAATGATGGTGTTTCTATACCATGTGCAAAAGCTATTGTTTTATTAGCAAAGTCATTTCCACCTTCAGTACCCACTACCATTTTATGTTCTTCTTGAAAATATTCCATTCTCTTTATTCTAGCTTGTATATCCTGTTCTTCTGTAGTTATGTGATTTGGTGAATAATCATCAAACACTTCACCTGTCCCATCTGTATCTAAAAACCATGAGTTAAACTGTAATCCTGTATTTAATATACCATTAACTCTTTCTTTAACACTTGGCATTGCAAGTGTAGGATTAAGTTTTCTTCCAACTCCTTTAAATCCTTCTATTTTGCTGCCATCCTTTTTAGTTACAGTTGCATCTTCAAAAAGTGTTTTGTCACTAAATGCTGCTGTTATCCATTGCTCTTCTCCTGGTCTGTGTATTGAATGATATGAATCATAGGTACCAATTAAATAACCCATTTCATTTGCTTTTTTAATAAATTCTGGTTTTCTAAACCCTTCTCTCCAATCATCTAATCCAATCCACATATTATCTAAGCCAGAAGCTTTGATATCATCTAGTATATCTATAGTATTTTCATTAGCCCACTCTTCAATAGAATCTACACTATTTCCAAGCTTACTTTTTAATAATCTTTTATTTAAATCAATTAATTCTACAGGATTTAAATTTTCTAATCCTTTATCAATTAAACTCTTACTTTGGTTATCTATATCATTAAATATTTTTGAGTTATGAAATTCCTCTAATTGTAATACTGAGCTTAATCCTTTTATAATTCTATTTTTTGTATATTTATCAACATAATTTAAATTATTTATGTCATTGAAAGCTTCTGCTATCTCTTCTCCATCTTCAACTTTAGATTTTAATAATTCTTGAATCCAAGCACTTAAATCCTTTGGAAAATTTCCTATTAATGTATTCCACTTAATATTTCCCTCTGATATCACACAAGTATCCCAGAAATAAGCATGAGGTGCTCCATATAGTCTTTCAATTTTTTTATTATTCTTAGCTTTTTCTTCTAAAGTCTTAAATTCCCCATTTTCAACTAGATATCCTTTGTATGTTTTAGCAACATCAACAGGATTTTTTGGAGTTACGTATATTCTAAATCCATATTCCCTTTTTTCGTTTATTGAAGGATACTTATGTTTGAAATTTAATTCTATATTTTCCTCTGTATTAAAGGAAATATCATTGTTAAATGGATTTTCTATTACATACACTAAAGAGTAGTCTTTTTGATTGACTGCAAAAAACTGCATTGATAAACCTTCTAGTCCCTTTATTTCGTTCTCCTTTAAGTATTCCTTCCAAAGTTCATCATCACTTGGTATATACTTACCTTGATTTAATGGCAACAGATAACCTTCACCATTTACTTTTGGCCAAGTAAATTCATTTTCTTCTTTCTTAGTAGACTTTATATTTACATCTAAATAGTTGTCCTTCTTTTGTATCTCTACATTAATATCTTTTTGTTTATAGTTCCATGAAATACTGTCTCCTGTATTTTTTAAATCTGAAACTTCCATATTTGCTAATGGTTTTGAAGCTAATTCTCTAACACCATTTGATTCAATCTCTATCTTAAACGTCTCTGGCTCTACATTAAAATTAAAGTCTAAAGTCTCACTTTTTTTATATTCTTTTATGTTTGATAAATTATTTTTATCACATCCAACTAGTAGCCCTGTTATAGTTATTGATGCTAGAATTATAGCAGCTATTAATTTTTTCATTATTATCACCTCGTAAATTAAAATAACTTACGAATGTTACGTGAATGTTACAAAAAACTCAATTTTATCATTTTCTATATTAAAACCACAATCAAAAGAATGATTATCTAAAATACTTTTTACTATTGGTAAGCCTAATCCTGTACCAGATAATTCTTTACTTCTCGATTTTTCTAGCACATAAAATGGTCTCCATATATTTTCAAATTCATCAATATTGTATTTATTGATTCCATTGGCTATAGTAAATTTAATTTTATTATTTTCATGAAATATAGATATCTCTATTTTCTTATCATAAGTATATTTAATTGCATTGGTAATTAAATTGTTTAGTACAACTTCTATACCATCTTCATCTCCATTAACTATATACTCTTTAGTGGCATCTATATTTAATGACAGATCAATCTTATTTTCTTTAATTATTAACTTATATTTATTAGTTGTAGCTATAATTTTTTTACCTAGATCAAACTTTGATTTATTGATCTTCTTATTTTCAAGTTTTGCCCAAAATAAAAGCTTTTCTATTAAAAAATTCATGTTATCTACTTCTTTTTGAATAGTTTCAATATATGTTCCATCATCTAGCCCATCCTCTAATCCTTGACTATAAACCTTAACTAGAGCCAATGGTGTTTTTAACTCATGAGAAATATCTGATATTAATCCTTTTAATCTTTTATTTTGAGTATTAATCTCATTATGTGCCTTTTCAATCTTTTCACTCATTTCATTAATACTTTCTGCAAGCTCCTCTATTTCATCATTTGTTTTTATATCTTCCTTTCTAAAATTCAAAACAGCAATATCCCTAGATAATTCCTTCAAATTTTCTATAGGTCTTACTATTTTTTTTGAGATAATATATATTAAAAATAATATTAAAATTATAGAAATTACCATTAAAAACATATTAAATTTATTTATTATGCCTATAGTTTCATCCATATTTACTAATGGCATACCTATTACAAATAAGTAATCATCTATTTTTATAAATTTAGTTAATACCTTATATTTAGTTAATCCTTGATCATATATTTTATTTACACTACTACTTTCCAATTTATTTAATGTATCTTTTGTAATCCAAAATTTATTAAGCTTAATCTTCTTTTTTTCAAATAATCTTATAATATCTTCATTTATATACTCTAGATTTCCATTAATATCTGAATATACAATTATCACTGCACTATCTTCTTCAATCTTATCTATATTATTTATAATATCCTTTGCTGGTATTCCAACTATTTCTTCTCCTACTTTGTTTAAAATCTTTCTTTTTTCATAAATATAATATTTATCTACAAATATAACATTTATAGCTATTGAAATTATTGAAATGCATACAACAATTAATGAAATCCAAATTGAAAGCTTCTTTCTAATTTTAATTTGAATTCACCTCCAAGCAATATCCAATACCTCTATATGTTTTAATAGTATCTTCGCCTATTTTAGCTCTCAACCTACGAATGTGAGTGTCTACAGTTCTATAATCTCCTTCATAATCCATACCCCATACTAAATCTATAAGCTTATTTCTTGATAAGATAATACCTTTATTCTTAATAAATACTAATAATAATTCATATTCTATTCTTGTTAGTTTTAATATCTCTTCCCCTTTATAAGCCTTCATTTCCCCTATATTGATTTTCAAGTCATCTATATTAATTTCATCATTAAGTGGAATTAGTTTTTTAGCTCTTATAAGTAATATTCTTGGATCAAATGGTTTTTTAATAAATTCATCTGCTCCACAGTTTAAAGCTATTAACTCATCTTCATTTTGACTTTTGGCTGTTAATATTAATACCTTTGTATTACTATTTTCCTTTATATATTTACAGGCATCTATTCCATTTATTTTAGGCATCATCCAATCTAATATAGCTAAATCAATGTTATTTGAGTTGAATATTTCTAAAGATTCCTCTCCATCCTTTGCTATAAATGTATTGAATCCTTCTTTTTTAAAATAAGCTTCTAATATTTTAACCATACTATTTTCATCATCAGCTATTAGTACATTCAATTAATTATCCTCCTTAAATTTATTAAGTAATATTTAATTTTATTATATTTTTCATAATTAAAACTTAGTATTTAAATACTACCATATAGATTTAAAAAACTTCAATTGAGAAATATCCCAATTAAAGTTTTTACGAAAATTAAATAAAGGTATGCTAGTAATTAAATGAAACCTAAGGTATTGTTAAAATTATGATGATGAAATATATGATAATTCAGGGTATTGGGAGTAATAATTAAAAAAGCAATGTATTTAAGTAATGGAGGAGAACTAAGTCCAGATGAAGAAGGTTCTCCTTCTTATTGTATTAAAAGAAGAAAGTTAATGAAAATATAAGAATGCCTTTTGAAAACTAAATAATATAGTATTTACAAATTTCTATTTACACAATTATATATGAGTACTAAAGCAACAGAGTTTAACTAAAAATTATATAGTGTAAAAATACAGAGGACTTAATTATAAAAGCTCTGTATTTTTATTTTGATTATGGTGGTAGATCCCAAACTAATAAATATAAATTTCACACTTAACTTTGTAATGTGTATAATAATGACTGTGATTATTAGTTTTCTAACAATATAGAATTTAAAAGTTCTTCATCATTTAGTAAATTAATCATATTATTATAATCCGTAGTTATAAAAGGATTGTTTATTCCATGTTTTTCATGAACCCATTTATTGTATTCTATTTCTACAGCATTTGGAGGGTCTATTTTACACCAATTCTTATATACATTAATATGTTCTTGATAAAGTTCTTTTATGTTATAAATTAAACACATATATAACATTGCTCTAGCAACATTTCCTCTACTTATTGGTGGAACAAGCCACTCATCTTCATGGTCTCTTCCCCAATAATTATAATTTGGTTCAAATTGTAATCTAACTTTTCTTATAATTTTAGCATTTATCTTTCCATCAAATTCTTCATACTCAATGTCAAATGGTAGATGTCCTCTATATGAATTTATTTCTCTGTGGGCAGGTGCAAAATTAAGTGGATTTGTGGTAGCTCCTTTTATAATAGTATCTTTAATGTTTTTAGATTTTAAATACTCCTTCATTTGTCCCTTTGGAAAGATATGTTCTATACTATGTAATTTTTTACTTAGAAGCTCATCTATCTCTATTCCAGCATATACTGATTTTATATAAGGAAATCTATCATCATTTAGTTTGAAGAAATCCCAAAAATTCTCACGTTTCTCACTTGCACCCCACTTCTTATAATAACTGTTATTTTCAAAAATACCTCCTGCTATTTCAATAAATTCTTCTCTTTTCATAATTTTTCCTCCTTATATCTTTTAATAATTATCAAATATCTACTTTTTTAGCTTTTTTAAAATATAAAATAACAATATTATTATTTTGTAATTAAGTGTTTTTATGCAAAGAAGTTGTTACACAACTATACTTAGTGCAACAACTTCTTATTTTATAATTTTATTATATATTAAGAATAATTAAATTTATCAAGACAAAGAATATGAAATAGTCCGAAACCATTGTAAATAATTCATTTTTACTTCTATTCTTATTAAAAAGATGCAGACATCCAGCAAGTCCAAAATACAATCCTCCTGATAAGGATGCTGCTAACCTAAATTCTTGGAAGAAAATTGATAATATACCAATAAGTCCAAAGCTTATATTTGCAAATCCAATTTCTCTAACTATAGTAAAACTCTTTTCATCATTTATCTTAAATATTTCATTTGCTGTAAATGATGGATTAGTTGCTTGTTTTAAACCAGCAGTTAACAATCTTAATCCAATACCTGAAAAAACAAACCATTTAAATATTAGACTAGATATATTAATTTTAGATTTAAAAATAAAAATATCAGTTATAACTCCAATTATAGGAATAAATACAAAGAATATTATTATTGATACTTTATATAAATCAATTCTTTTCATTAATCCTTCCCCCTAATAAATTAAGATAATACTACATTTAATTCTGTATATATGCTTTATCATAGTAAAATATAGATTTTTTATTAAAAGGTACTGCTATTAGGCCTAATACTGCAATAATTGCTGTGAAAAGGAAACACTTATTATAAACTTTGTTGCTTTCATCATTTTTTATTACAATTGCCTTATCTAAGATATTATATATCTCTTTTGCTTGTACATTGAATTTTTCTTTTACAGCTGGTTTCTTATTATTAGGAACAGTTGCTAATACTGTTTTCTCCTCAGATTTAATTAATTTATTAACTGTATCCTTTGAAAAAGAAGTATTGTTTCTAGTATTTGAAGTTTTTATTTTATCACATATTGTAGATTTAACTTGCTCTTCAAGTACTGTATTTTTATTAACTGTATCTATAATTCTGATTTTTGTATTGTCTATAGCTTGAGTAGTGTAATAACTGCTTAATGTTGAAACTAAAGCTATAGCTAAACATACAGTCAGTTGCCTAAAGCTATTTAGTATGCCTGAAGCAATACCATTCTTATCATTTGAGATTTCTTCAAAAGCGCTTTGATATAATGGGGAAGTTGCACCAATACCAAGTCCTACTATAATAAAAGAAAGATAGATTATCTTCATATTATTTAAATTATTCATAAATACAAACATAAAATCTCCAATAGATACAAACGTTATAGCTAATAGAGAAGTAACTCTAGCACCATATTTTTTAGATATAATGCCGAAAATAGGAGACATAATAAAAGAGATGCAACTTACTATACCTAGCATAATTCCAGATTTCAATACTGTATAACCTAATTGATTTTCTAGGTAGAAATTCATTAAATAAGATATAGGCATATAGGCAAAGAATATTACTCCAATTATTATTGTGGAAGAAGTAAAGCTTTTTATTTTGAATAGCTTAAACTCTATCATTGGATTATTTGATTTAACTTCATATACTAGGAAAATGATAATTGATGTTAAAGAGGTAATAATTAAAGTAACAATTTTTGTACTTTCCCAACCGTAATAATTTCCTTTAACAAGTAAGAAAGTGAGTGCTCCGATTCCATAACTCAATAATATAGAACCAATAACATCGATTTTTTTTTCTATTGTTTTGTCATAACATTCTTTAACATATTTTGCGCCTAAAAACAAAGAAATAAGAATAAAAGGAGCATTTACATAAAATATTGCCTTAAAATTAAAGACTTCATTTAAGATTCCACCTATAACTGGACCAGAAGCTGCGGCTATAGAGATTGTCATACCAATTATAATAGAAAGCTTTGACATAGAATTTTTCCCAAATAATTCTATGCCTAAAGGAATAGATAGTGGAGTAAGAATTGCAGCACCTATACCCTGTATGATTCTAAAAATTATAATCATATAAAGAGAAGTAGATAGTCCACAAAATATAGATGAAAAACCAAATACTAAAAGACCAATTAAAAATAGTTTCTTTCTTCCATAAATATCTGCAATTTTTGAGAAGTTTATTAAAAGAGCAGAAAAAGGGATTAAATAAGCTGTACTCACCCAAGATATTCCTGTTATATCAGTTTTAAAATAATTAGCCATAGATGGCAAAGATACATTAACTATAGTTGAGTCTAATACTGTTAAGAAACAAGCGATTACTAAAGAAATAAATGCTAATATTTTTTGTTTTTTATTCATGATACCCTCCAAAATTTTTGTTATTTATAATATGAAATTAATTTCATATTCATATTATAAATTGGTAAAAAATAAAAGTCAATAAAATATGAAATTAATTTCAGGTCTATTGACTTTTATTTTTCTATCTTTTATTATTAAAGTAGGTGATAAAAATGGAAAGAAAAACAAGGATACCAACTCAAAAAAGAGCTTTAGAAAAATATAATAGAGTATTAGAAGCAGCTTATAAATTATTCAATGAAAAAGGTTATTACAATACCACTACAGCAGACATAGCTAAAGAAGCAGATGTTGCTACAGGCTCTGTATATGCCTATTTTGAAGATAAGAAGAATATTTATATTAAAATAATTGAAAACCTTAATGAAAAATTTATATATCCAACCCATAACTTTTGGGTAGAGAATGTTGATAAAAAACTTAATAATCCAAAAGAAGCAAAAGAACTTTTTAAGTTATTTATAAAAATGATGATAAAAAATCATGATTTTTCTAAAACATTTCACGATGAAATGGAAGCATTAACACTTTTGGATGAAGATATCGCTATGATAAGAAGAGAACAAGAAAAACGTAGGGATGAAAATATAGCAGATATTTTTAGAGTTTTATCTATACCTTTTAAAGGAGAAGAAGAAAAAAACATATTTTTTCATTACTCATTTTTCATAATTGATGACCTATGTCATAAAATTATATACAATGATGAAATGAAAGATATGGATTTATGTATTGAAAAATGTGTTAATATGCTATACTGTTTGTTTGAGGATTGTACGGATTATATAAACAAATAAGTAATATTTTTAGTCTTAGGCATTTATATGACTTGCCTAAGGCTATTTTTTATAATTAGAAATGCTGTATCACAAGCAATAATATATTTACAAAATATGTTACAATAAAAATAAGAAGATTTTTGAGAATTATATAAATAGGAATTTGATGTACAGGTTATTTAATAATCTTTTAGACAAGACAAAACATAACACAAAAAGTCGGGAATAATCGCTTGAAAAAATATAAGATATATGTACAGACAGGGGTGATGATTATGGAATGGATTGAAAGAATCAGTGAAGCTATCAACTATATTGAGGAAAATATCACTGAAGAAATCACAATAAAAAATATTTCAGAAAAAACATTTATGTCTCCGTTCTATTTCCAAAAAGGCTTTGCAATGCTTTGTGGTTTTACGGTTGGAGAGTATATGAGACAACGCAGGCTTACTCTTGCCGGCAGTGAGCTTGTTTCTACTGATGAAAAAATCATTGATATTGCACTAAAATATGGATACACTTCACCAGATAGTTTCACAAAAGCTTTTACTCGATTTCATGGTGTAACACCTACTGCTGTTCGAAAAGATGGAGCAATGATTAAATCTTTTGCTCCACTGAAAATTAAATTTTTATTGGAAGGCGGTTATATTATGGATTACAAAATTGTTAAAAAAGATTCGTTTACTATTATGGGAGTATCAAAGGTGTTTAAATATGATAGTGCAATTACAGAAATTCCACAGTTTTGGACAGAGCATTTTCAAACAGGAAAAGAAAAATTTGTATGTGGAATGTACGGAGTATGTATAGATGAAAGCATGGATTCAGATGAATTTGAATATTTGATTGCAGACAATTATAATCCGTCAATAGAAATACCTAATGGTTTTGTTACAAAGATTATTCCTAAACACACATGGGCTGTTTTTGGTTGTAAGGGGGCAATGCCAAAATCTCTGCAAGATGTGAATAGAAGAATCTTCTCAGAATGGCTACCTAATTGCAAGGATTATGAAATTGCAGCAGGTTATAATATTGAAATGTACACTAATGTGGCTGATTATCCAAAAGGTATTCAAGATGAAAACTACTATAGTGAAATTTGGATTCCTGTTAAGAAAAAATAAATATGTAAAAAAAATAAATTGGAGTTCATTAAATTCTAATTTATCTAACAGTTAATAATTTTAAATAGAAAAAATTATATAGGTTTATTTTTTCGAAATTTTTTCTATAAGTGACAGACTAAATCTATGATTTGGTTACTAGAACTTACACACAGTGAAAATGTTAATAATACTATTAAGAATATACCTTATGTAAATAGTAACATTAAATTAGTGTATGAAATAATTAAAATTTTACACTGTAATAAGGATAATGCTTTTTTGCAGTCTTTTGGTTATATAAAATAGGTTATCTTTACCACCTATCATAATGTACTCTTGTTTTATTAAATCTATCTCCTGGTTCTTTTTGTTCAGCTGGGTATCCAACAGGTATTATTGATAAAGGGTTTACACTAGCTGGTAAATTTAAAAGCTTTTTAATTGGAGCAACTCTGTCTGCCATTGGATAAACGCCTAACCATACAGCACCTAACCCCTTATCTTCAGCAGCTATTAATATATTTTCTGTAGCAGCTGAGCAATCTTGTATCCAAAAGTCTCTAAATTTTTCTTTTGATTCATCTCCACAAACTACAATTGCTACATCTGCATCTAATAGCATTTTGGAATATTGATGTACTTCAGTTATTTTTCTCATAATCTCTTTATCTCTTAAAACTATAAATTCCCACGGTTGTTCATTTCCTGCAGAAGGTGCTGCCATACCTGCTTTTAACAATTCTTCAACAATTTCATCACTTACCTTTATATCCTTATATTTTCTTATACTTTTTCTATTTAATATTGCATCCATCTTTAAATACCCTCCAATTGGTTATGTTTTAAAATATCAACACTATTTTAAAATATAATTTTTGTTATTTATGGTATTATTATACAAAATAATTTTCTGTATAACAAGTACCTATTATTTTGTATTATAGTATTCATTTAATATACCAACAAAACTCTTAAAAATATATATTTGAAGTAACAAAAGAAATAATGCCTCAAGAAAGTTTGAAAAATTTAAAAGATAAAATAGAAAAAGATATACCTAAGATTGATAATGCAGAATATGTTGTTATTTATAATCCAGATAAATGGAAATATAATACATTTTATTTTATAGATGATTTAAGTAAAGTAAAATCAGAAAAAGGTGTAATTTATAATATACTTCATATATCATAAGAAAAAAATAATTTTAGAAATATGCGAGAAAAATCAATAAAATAATAAATCAACATTAGGCATCCATTTGAGTGCCTTTTTAATCAAATAAATAATGATGTTTTATGTAATATACAGAATTAATAAAAAATATATATATAAAGATTGAAAGGATGTTTTATGACAATGTATATTTTTAGTGCATAACATAGGATATTAAATTATTATAAAAATGTAATGAAATAGCCTTTGTAAATCCTAAAAATTGAAAACTTGGAAGGAGTAAAATGAGCTATTTAAATAAATATCAATGGGAGATAATCCCCAAAAATTTGCCAATAGTAATAAGAAACTGTCCTAAATGTAATGAAAAAGTACACTATATAAATAGTGAAAAATTTAGAGTAAATGCAAATAAAAATAGTATTGATGTTTGGCTGATTTATCAATGTGAAAAATGTAAATCCACTTGGAACATGGCAATATATGAAAGAATAAAGCCCTATGATATTAATAAATATGAGTATGAAGAATTTCTTTCTAATGATAAAGAATTAGCTTTAAAATATGCTTTTAATTTAAGTATATACAATAAAAGTAAAGCTAAAGTTATTCTAGAACACATTAATTATGCATTAATTAAAAAGAAATTAGAAACATATTATAGCACAGAAAATGAACTTATTATTGAAATAGTTTGTAAATATCCAATAGAACTTAGAGTAGACAAGCTTTTAAGTGATCAACTTAAAATTTCAAGAAACAAAATAAAAAATATGCATAAAAAAGGACTAATCTTTATTAAAGATAATAAAAATTCATTAAATATAAAAGTAAAAGATAAAATGGAGATACATGTTTTAAATAATGCTGAGTTTAAAACTATAAATTCATAAAAAAAGATAATAATACTAAAGAAATAATAAAAACATTAAAAAATATATGAAAATAGTACATGCATGAAGATGCCTTAGATAATTTTATCTTCACACAAAATTATCTACTGTGTTTTTTTATTTTATACATTTTTATTTGCACATTGATTATGTTTTAAATATTAACACATATTTAAAACATAAACTAAAATTAAACAAAAAATTATTCCTGAACTTTTATAGAAGCTATAACAGGTCTATGATCACTTCCCCATGGAGTATCTTTCGAAATATCTTTAAGAAGAATATGAGAAGTTGCTTCAACGATTGTTTCATTTGGATCTGCATAGAATATAAAGTCTAGTATACTGTTGTACTTCTTATGTAGATTAGTAGCTATTAATTCTTCAGGCATAATCCAATCATAAATATTGTATGCCATAAATGTATCAAATGAACGATTTCCTTTTTTTAATTTTATATCCCAGTCAAAATTATAATCACCAATAGCAAAAATCAAATTACCTTTTTTAATTTCTTCAATTGACCATAGGTTAAATATTTTAACTTGTTCAAGACGACTTTCTCTATTTCCTCTAGCTAAATGATTTACAGCAATTGTAAAGTCCTTACCAGATTCTATTTGCTTAAAGTATCCTAAAAGAGTATCTCTATGATTTGGATTTCCTAGATCAGTAGTATCAATTTCTCCAGCTTTTAATAGTTCATATTTTTCAGTGTTATAAACTATACCAAGTTTATCATTATTTTTCGTATCACCAATAAAGTAACTGAATTTATTTCCACTATGATTAGTAAAGGTTTGAGTTAATATATCTAATACTTTCTTATTTTTCACTTCACTAAATCCCCATATATCATATTTAAATAAATTATTTTCTAAAATTTGATTTGCAAGAAAATTAGCATCAGAGTCATCAGATTCTAAGTTCCATGTTCCTATATTTATTATATTCATAGTTTTATCTCCAATCTAGTTTATATTCTTATAATTCTGTTATATTGGTTATTAGTATAAGTAATTTTTATATAAGTATTCATTAGAAAAAACTTAATTGAGATAATATAGAATTGAAATTACAATAATAACTTAAATTTATATAAATATAATTAATTGTATACATTGGATAATTATAGATGATATAATTATGTCATAATTTATTAAATTTTATTAAGAATTGGAGATGACTTTTAAATGGCAAGATTCAAAAAAACCGGTGCTATAGCATGTATTTTATCATGTTTATTGTTTATGTCTCAATTAACATATGTTAAAGCAGCAGAAGTAAAAAACACAAACAACGTAATTGTACAAGACAATTTAAGATTGCAAGATGATTTTTATAAAGCAATCAATAAAACATGGTTAAATACAGCTAAAATTGATCCAGGATATACGTCTAATTCAACATTTATGGAAGCATATAAAACAGTAACACAGCAAAAAAAAGATATAATAAAAGAATTACTGGCAAATGAAGATAGCTACCCTAAAGATAGTGATGAAAAGAAAATTATAAATTTATATAAAAATGTTTTAAATACAGAGGCTAGAAACAAACAAGGAACAGAAGCTGTTAAAGAAATGTTAGATGATATAAGAAATATAAAAAGCTTAGATGATATTAATGATTCAGAAGTTGGGAATATTTTAGTACCATTTTCTTGTGAAGTTGATGTAAAAGATGTAACTAAACATGCATTATATATCGCAGCTACACCTCTTAGTTTAGCATATTCTGATAATTACATAAAACCAACAGAAAATACTAAAAGATTAAAAGAATTAACAGAAAATTATTATACTAAAATTTTAACTTTAGCTGGATATAATGAAAAAGAAGCAAAGGTAAAAGTAGATAATTTATTTAAGTTTGAAAATATGATAGCACCATCAATAACTAGAAAAGAAGAAATAACAAAAGATTCAAATGCTATAGATAAACAATATAATGTTTATACTTTAGATGAACTTGATGCTTTAGCACCAAATTTAGATTTAAAAACTATGATGAAAAATTTAAAAATAGATAATGCTAATAAAATAATTTTAACTCAGCCTAAATGGTTAAAAACACTAAATGATACATATAATGAAAATAACTTACAAATAATAAAAGATTATATTGAAATTCAAGATTTAAATGCAGTAGCGACTTTTTTTAGGAGAAGATTTTGAAAAGGCCACAGTAGAATTTTCTAATAAATTTTCAGGAGCAAAAGGGGATATACCTAAAGAAGAAAAAGCTATTAATATGGTTAATTCATTTTTAGGTGAACCATTTGGTAAAATTTATATTGAAAAATATTTTTCAAAAAATACTAAAGATGATGTTGAAAATATGACAAATGAATTTATAACAAATTATAAAACTAGAATAAAAAATTTAAATTGGATGAGTGAAGAAACTAAAAAAAGAGCACTTGAAAAATTGGATAAGCTTAATATTCAAATTGGATACCCTGAAAAATGGGCTGATTACTCAGATTTAGAAATAAAATCTTTTGAAGACGGCGGTTCACTTTTAGAAAACATTTCAAATTTAGGTGAATTTTTTCAAGAAAAACAATTCAGTAAGTTAAATGAACCTGTAGATAGAATAACATTTAATTGTTTACCACAAACAATTAATGCTTATTATAAAGCAACTTCAAACACAATTACAGTTCCAGCTGGAATTTTACAAGAAGAATTCTATAATGAAAATGCAAGTAGAGAACATAATTTAGGTGCAATTGGCGCTATTATAGGTCATGAAATTAGTCATGCTTTTGATAATAATGGTGCTAAATATAATGCTGATGGAAATTTAAATAGCTGGTGGACAGAAAAAGATTATAAGAAATTCCAAGAAAAAACAAATAAGGTTAGAAATTTTTATAGCAAATTAAAAACAGACAGAGGCAATAATGTAAATGGAGATCTTACAGTAGGAGAGAATATAGCAGACATCGGTGGAATAGCTTGTGCATTAGATATTTTAGGACAAATGCCAAATCCTAATTATAAAGAATTTTTTGAAAGTAATGCTACTGTATGGCGTGAAATTAATACAAAAGAATCTGAAATTAATAACCTTCTATATGAGCCACATTCTCCTAATAAAATAAGAGCAAATGTAGTTTTAGCACAATTTGATAAATTCTATGAAACATATGGAATTAAAGAAAATGATAAAATGTATATAAAACCACAAGATAGATTACAAATTTGGTAGATAAATTAGAAATAATAATAAATGATATAAAAGAGATTATGATAATAATAGATTATCAACATAAAATCTGCAATTATAAATCCTAAACTTTAGACAGTAGATAATTTTGTATAAAAACGAGATTATCTACTGCATATTTTTACATTAGCCAGAAATATTTTTTAATTTTATACATTTTTAGTTCCATCTTTAGAATTATTCACAACTACATTAGTTAAAGCATTAATAGATACTGTTAGAGCATCTATTTTAGATTCAAATCTTATTAAAAGATAAGAAGCAACTGCAATAGGAAATCCAACATTAGTTATTAACATCACCATATCTTCCATAAAACAATCCTCCTTTAATTAAACTAATTTTTCATAATAATTTAATATCATGTTTTAAGGATATATTTATTATCTTATGCCATATTATAAGTATTTCTTTAAAACATGTATTATTTAAAAATGATCTTTAGTTACAAATATATATGCAAAGAATTTTTGTTTTTAGAAATAAAAGTTAATTTTATCTAAAACTTTATGGATGATAATATGAATTTATACTATCTAATTCAATTTACCATTATTCCATATAAAAAGGTTTATAAATAACATTTAAAGTCTTTGTTTGTTCATCCTCTATAATCTTAGCGTTAACATCATACAAACACTTTATTAATTCTTCAGTTAACACTTCTTTTGGCGTTCCACTTTCAATAATTTTGCCTTCTTTAATAGCATAAATTTTATCGCAATATAAAGCTGCAATATTTAAATCATGAACTACAGATATAACTGTTATACCAAGCTTTTTCACTGTAGCCATAAATTGAAGCTGATACTTTATGTCTAGATGATTTGTAGGTTCATCTAAAATAAGACATTCTGTTTTTTGAGCTAGAGCCCTTGCAAGAATTATTCTTTGTTTTTCTCCACCTGATAAACTTAAAAAGCTTCGTTTAGCATAATCAAGCATTCCTAGTTTTTGCAAAGACTCTTCCATTATCTTATAATCTTCAACATTATTACTTTCCATAAACTTTTTATGTGGTGTTCGTCCCATAAGAACCATATCTGCAACAGTAAAATCAAAATTACAATTATTATGTTGAGATACTACAGCCATTATTTTTGCACTCTCTTTCATAGAAAAGTCATTAATATTTTTACCATCTAAAAATATAGCTCCTGTAGAAGGATTTAATACTCTATATATACATTTTAAAAGTGTGCTTTTACCACTTCCATTAGGTCCTATAATACCAATAAATTCTTTTTCCTTCGCATTAATGCTTATTCCATTGAGAATATGACTCTCCCCTAAATGGAACTCAACATCTAAAGTTTTTACATTCATCAAGAATTACCTCCAAATCCATATGATTTACTTATCATAAGATATATAAAGCTTGGAGCACCTATCATAGAAATTAATATTCCTATTGGAAGTTCACATCCTGGTATTATAATTCTCGATAAAACATCTGCCCAAACCAAAAATATAGCTCCTATTAACACTGATAATATAATAATTCTTTTATGATCTGTTCCAAATATCATTCTTGCAATATGTGGAATAATAAGTCCAACAAATCCAATCATTCCTGATGAATATACTATAAAACCAATTACAATAGATATAATTATTAAATAAACTTGCCTATACTTCTGTAAATCTGTACCCAAAGTTATAGAAACATCATCACCAAGTAACATTAAATTTAGCGTTCTATATTGAGTAATAAAAAATAATGTAGCTACCATCACAACTGGAATTATTATTTTTATATTTTCCCATTTTGCACCACCTAAACTTCCCATTAACCAATATGTTATACTTTGCATACCATTTCTGTCATCTGCAAAGTATACAATAAAGCTTGAAAATGCTGAACATACAGTACTTAATGCCATTCCTGCTAATAAAAGCTTAGTTGAATTAGCCCTTCCGTTTACATTTGCAAGAGTTAATACAAGTATTGATACTGCAAATGCTCCTATGAAAGCACATATTCCTATATAATTACTGCCAAAAAAAATGCCTATGCCAAGTAAAATAGCTAATGTAGCTCCTAATGATGCACCTGAAGAAACACCTAATATGTATGGATCTGCCAAGGGATTTTTCACCACTGCTTGCATTATAACTCCAGATATCGAAAGCCCTATCCCTACAGTAACTGCCAAAATAATCCTTGGAAGCCTTATAAACCATATAATATCATGAACAGGTCCACTTGATAAATATGTAGCATCACCAATACCAAACAGTTTGTATATTATAATTTCATAAACATCTTTTATTGATATGTCAACAGAACCTATAGTTACAGTTATTAAAATAGAAAAAATCAAAACAGCTAAAAGTACAATGGAAACACCTATATACATAGATGTTCCCTCAAATAAACCATTTTGTATATTATTTTTATAATTTCTTTTCATTCTTAGTTATTTCCATATAGTTCAGGATATAATCCTTTTGAAATTGTTTTTATACCATCTAAAGTTCTGATACCACTAGAATAAACTTCACTTAGCATTATAGGATTAACACGTTTTTTCTTTATGGCTGAAACACTTGAAAGTGCTGGATTTTCCTGAATACTTTTTAGTGCAGAATCTCTATCAATTTCTTTACCATAATAAACAGTAAAGATCACATCTGGATTAAGCTTTATTAAATCTTCATTTCCTATTTTACCATTTGATTTTGCTACTAAATCTGCTCCAACTTCTTTTGCAATATCTCCACCTATACTGTCTTCTCCATAAATTCTATATACACCATCTTTTTCTACTTCTAAAATAACTGTTTTAACCTTCTCTTTTCCTTTAACAAACTCTTTTGATTTTTCAATTTCCTGTTTCATTGTATTAACTATTTCATTAGCTTTATCTTCTACGTTAAAAATTTTTCCCATATTTAAAATATCATCATATTCATTTTGTAAGGTATTTGGTTTAATAACCCCACTGTTTTGTGACATATATGTCTTTATTCCTCTTTCATGCCAAAAGTCTACATCTCCAAGTCTTTTCGCACCAAACAAAGAATACCAACTCAAAATAAAATCAGGTTGTAATCCAATAACTTCTTCTTTTGTAGGTGCTTTTTCATAATACTTTAACTTACTAAAAGCATTTTTATATTCATCTTTAACATCGTGATCTAGTCCTGATGCTGCAATAATTTTATCCCCTAATCCTAATGCCAATAATGTTTCTATAGAATTTTGATATACTGCAACAACCCTTTCTGGTGATTTTTCAAATGTAACTTTAACTGGTTGCTTAGCATAGTTATACGTTGTAATGGTAACTGGGTAATGTAATGATTGCTTATCACTATTTTCTACATTAATCTGTGTTTTAGATTCAGTTTTTGTATTATTACTACATCCATTTATCCCAAACATAACAAAAACCGCTAAAATAATACTTACTATCTTTTTCATTTTATCTAATCTCCTTTGTATATCTCGTGTATTTTCTTGTACCTTTACTAACATTTTTAATGAGTACCTTCTATTACTTCTATATTATATTTTTCAAATATTGCCTTTATTTCATTAGTTCTCTTAGTTTCACATTTAACAATACAAACACCTAAGTGAAGCTTTTTAACCCCTGCTTGTTCTAATTTTTCAGCAATACTAATTAAATTTTCATCTGAATTATTTGAACATGCATCACATGTAAAAAAGGACATAAGCTCTAAATTTTCATTTTTATACACACTAAAGCTTTTTTCTCTATTGTTTAAAGCCTTAAAACATCCCATAGTTGTACATATTCCATTAATTTTTTCGCATACCCCAATAGCTATTTTCATTTTTCCTCCTAGTAAAATAAATTTTTTCATAAATAATAGCCTTTTAACAACAAGTTAAAAGGCTATTTATCCCCAAAATATTTTTTTTAACATTGTATACCCCCTATCACTCGTAGAGTTATTAGTACATTAAAACAGGCAGGTATTCTGGCTTAAGCGTCATCATTTCTACTTCCTTCCCAGTTTCCCAGTGGACAATTGTAGAAACTCATCTATTACAGCGGCGGGACCGCGTGGGATTCAAACCCACTTCCCTTTTAATTAATAAACCTTAAGTATCTATTAAACCCATTTCTAACCTATTTAATTTTTTCTTAAATATCTTATCATATTATAAGTAAACTAAGCAAACACTTTTAAATTTCTCTACATCTATAAAAAAGAACTTATTATTTAAAAGTGATCTTTAGTTACAAGATATATATGCCAAAAAGGTTTATTTTTAAAAACAAAAATCTAATTTATCTAAAATTTTATACAAACTTCACCACTTAATATATTAAATGATGAAGTTTGATTTATTTTTATAATTTAATTAATTGCAGTAAGATAGCTTAATTAAATGATGAATTTTTATTAATAAGTTTGTTTGTCTTTAATCCTGCTACAGCGAAAATAACTAATGTCCAACAACTAATAAAAGAGTATCTAGGTTGAACCTCAGAAATCAGATAAAACGAAGTAAATCCTAATGATAATATTAAAAATAAATTTAATTCAGTTGATAAAGTTTTGTTTTTTCTTAAACCACTAATACTAAAATAAAGTAAAAATATATAAAATATAGTTATTAGGGTTAAGAAGGTAAATTCAAAATATCTTAATATTTTAACCCCTAGTGTTTTATCACTGCTTACTACTGTAAATTGAAAAGCACCAAAGTCACTAACTCCAACCTCACCTGATAGTTTTCCTATATACAAAGCTGCTACCTTTTGTATAGGTGAATGTAGTAATCTTTGTTTAATTAGTTTTATACTTTCCTCTTTTACCTTATCATAGTCATAATTATATTTAATTGGCATATTAGAGTCTTCTTCATTCCAAAATCCAAAGGAATTTAAGTTTGTACCTTTTAAAACACTAGTTAAAACTGTTTCCTTAGGTTCCCATAAATGTGATTCTGTTATTTTATTATTAAGAAGGAAAGAGCTTATAATATATAAAGGTAATATAAACATAATAACAGTAATTACAATGGGCTTTACAGAACTTTTAAATCCTTTGTAAATAATTAAATACATTAAGTATGCAATTAGAAAAATAATTCCTACCATTCTAAATAGGTTTCCAAATGAAAGAGCTAGTCCACTAAAAACTATCCATCTACATTTATTCATATTTTTTATGTATTTTATAAAAAAGTATATGCTAAGTAAATAAAATGGTATTGCCATATTTTCTGATAATGTTTGAGAGTTATACATTATAAATGGTGGAAATAAAGAAAAAAGTATTGATGATACAATTGCGCTTTTATAACCAAATAACTCTTTTACAATACAATACATAATAAAAACTGATGCAGTTGAAAAAAATACATTAAAAAGTTTAATTAAGAAAATTGGATTATTATTAAAATTAAAAAATAAAGAATAATACAATACTGGAATAGTATCATGAGTAAATCGTGCAAAATAATTAAACCCATGAAAACAACTAAAAATTCCACCAAAGACATCTTTACCAGAATTATACATAATTGCAAAATCAGAAACAGGTATAGTTTTAATTAAGCTTATCCATAAAATTCTGATTATAAAACTAATAAGCAGTACAAAAATTATTAAATTTTTATTATTTAGTAACTTCTGTAACCTTATTATTATTTTATTTCTTTTATAATAAATTACACTTAATCCTAATAATATTATTGACATAGATAAAATATTTGCTACAAGCTTCATACCTTTTGGAATCTCGATATATACTGCAAAATTTACCACGAAATTAACTAAAATAGAACTTATAATAGAAAAAATAAGTATTCCAATCATAAGCTTTCTTAAAAAATTATTAAACAGATTTTTTACCATATTATTGTCTCCTTAAATAAGATGTCATTTGTTCACTTTTAAATAAATTCTTCCATTCTTTCTACTCTTCTATAGGAATTTAATACGATTTCTTTTGGATATCCTATATAATCTAAAAGTTTAATTGCATTTCTTGTTTTTGATATGCCTTTCTTAAGCTTATAATCAAACTTTAATCCATTTTTATTATCTACATCTTCACTAAAATAATAGAAATCATAATTTTCCTTAAGAATATCTGAAAGCTCTCTATCATGAGTGGCAACAATGCAAATAGCCCCTCTTTTATTAATGTAATTGAGAATTTCAGCTGAGGAAGAAATTCTTTCAGCTGGATTTGTTCCTCTAAAGATTTCATCTATTGAAGAAAAAACTGGAATTCCCTTTTCTGATGCTTTTATTATTCTCAAAATAGATTCAGCTTCTGCTAAATAATAGCTCTTTCCACTAGTAATATCATCCTTTGGACTTATTGATGATATTAAATTTAAGAAACATCCTTTATATTCATGTGCTAAAGCAAAATTAAAAGTCTGTGCTAAAAGTATATTAGTACTTATCATTCTTAAAAATGTAGACTTACCAGACATATTTGTCCCAGTCAAAACAATTCCTTTCTTAGAAATTTCAAGTGAATTTGCAACTGGATTTTTAATAAGGGGATGTATTCCATCTGTTATTTTTAATGAATTTTCCTTAATAAACTTTGGTATGCAGTATTTTTCCTCATTATTATTTTCATAAAGTGCAATTGAAATTAAAGCATCAAGCTCTCCCACTAAATAATATAATTCTAATATTTTTTCTTTCTTTTTAACTAATTTTATACTCATTCTATAAAATGTACTTTCTTCTATAAGAAAAGGAATAGAAAACATCTCCAAAATTCCACCAAAAGAATGAAGTACTTTAATTAAGTATGTGGATTTATCTATACTACTTAATTCATTTAACAAAGTTTTCATTTTAGTAGTATATAATTTTAGTTCATCATTTTTAATATGGGATAATTGATTGGATGCATTTATCAAATCTCTTAAATAGACAAGTCCTATAGCATTTATGCTACTTTCTTCTTTATTATGTATATACATATTTATAAACATATCTACCATTAAAGCAATCATAAAATTAGGCTCTTTAAATATAATAGCAGCTAATATTAATAGTATAGGTATAATACCTGCAATACTATAAATATAAGATTTTAACTTGCTTACAGGAAGCAAATCATTTAACATATCTAGTAATTTATTTTTACTATCATAAATCATATTATAAAGTATTCTTCTTAAATCTACTGTTAAATCTAAATCATCTTTAAATAAATCTATTAACTTTCCTCTTTGTTTTAACTTTTCTTCATCCATTATTGGATTTCTAAGCATTTTATATAAAGCAGCTTCTCCTTCTGTTGAATAAGTCCTATCTAATTCATAAAATACCTCATTCATTATCAAATCATCCCAAGTTTGATCATCAATAGTAAACTCATTTTTTTCACTTAGCTGATATAATGTGTTTATTTTGTTAAAATTTCTTTTTCTATCTTTTGTTGAGTTAAGATCTCTTTTTATAAAGTCTTTACTAGTATTAATAATCATAAGGCCCTCCTTTTTTATTTTAATCACTTCTATACTTAATCATATAAATATTCTGAGTAAGCTCGTACAATTAAATAAAGAAATTTTGTCCTATTAAATACTACATTGGCATTATTTATATATTATAATACTATTAGTATAAAAAGTATATTTACGGAATAAAAAAAGAAAGTGGATTTTTGAAATAATTTCCACCTTCTTTACAATGCTTTAAGTATGTATTTTATTATTCTATATAAAATAATAAATCATAAAATGATTGTTGTGGAGCATTGTTGGATTTATGCCAATTATGTTGACATAAATCCATTTTTTAATAAGAAATTGTTAAATCAGTAATAACCATAGGAGTTTTATATTTATATACTTCGTTTATTTCATGAGTTGAAAGATTATAACTATAAATTCTTTTAGGATAAGAGGTCATACATGAAAAGTCTATCTCTTCTGCATTCTTAGGTATGGCGGTAAAATATAGTAAATTTCCATCTTTAGAAATAACAGAATTTTCTCCAATTTCAGAGATAATAGAATCTTTTTGTTCATTAATCATTTTATTTGTTAATAATGGAGTTATATCACCAGTATCAATAGATACTTCATAAATACCATTACATTTGAAGTCATTAATATCATTTTCATGAATTATGGCTTTTTTGCAATCATAATTATAAGAAATAGACCCTATTCTAGAAGCATTTATAGATGCAACTTTTCTTTGATTTGAACCGTCTCCATTCATTTCATATATAGTATATTCAATAGGTTTAATAGGTATATTGGTATTGTTTGCTTCATCTATTCTTTTATTATTCTCTGAATTAGAAAACATAGCTGCTATTATTTTATCATTTCTATAATCATATGCTTGAACAGATCTATCTTCATCTTCTGAATCAAGTATTTTAACGGATTTATTCTCAATATTAACTTTTGCAATTTTTGCAAGAGCTGATACACGATCTAAGGTCTCAACATAAACTGTTTTTCCATCTCCTGCTTTCCCATTAAATTTTCCTACTTTATCATTAGTAATTTTACAGGTTTTATTACTTTTTAAATCTAATGAAAAAACTTGCCAAGGTTCCTCACCAATAGCATCCATATAAACTAAAGAGTTTTTATCTTTTGATAAGTTTCCACTTAACCAAGCTTCTCTATTTGAAACTAGTGTACTTTCTTCTTTAGATAAAGTGTTTACTTTTGTAATGTTGCTTTTTCCATCAGTATCATATAATGAAACAATAAGGTCTTCTGTTTTAGCTTCATCTGTATCAGCAGAAAGATTATTTTCTTTTTCAATATGGTTTTTAGGGAATTCAATAATTGGTCCCCCTAATGCATCGTAAACTACAACCATATTTGGCTCAATATCAGGTAAACCTTCACAAACTGCATTCTTGTCCACTTTTAAGGACTTATTTTCTTTACCCTCCCTTACAATTTTCATATTCTTATTCTCATCAAATTTTATTACTGTTCCAGGAGGCATATAATTAGGAATTTGTTGAACTTTAGTTACATTATTTGATGAAGCACTTAAATCTTTAACTGTATTATTTCCAGCTGCAAAAGCAGAAACTGATTGAGTTATACACAATAATGCAGTTATACATAAAATTTTACATTTGATTTTTTTCATAAATATCTTCCTTCTCTTTCTTTATTTTTGATTATCTGTATATTTTTAAATTAAAATACAAAAAATTCAATTTACATAATATATATTATCACAATGACTTCTTAATTAAACGGTTTTAGCAGATTTTTGTAGTTATATATTCCACTATAGAATATTTATTAAAAACTAAATTTTATAAAAAAATTAACTAAAAGTAAATAATAGATAAGAAAAGATAAAAACAAACAATATAAGTCACATATTTAGTTATATAATATGTGACTTATATTGTAACAAAAATAGTTACTATAAATGCTGGTAAAGCCTTTATAGTAACTAGTATTTGTATTCTTTATATCAATTAAAATTTATCTTAAAATTTAATTTTTTTATTCACTATCCATGAAAATAACCTGTTCGTGATGAAACTACAACATAAGGAATTTCTTTACCATCTTTTTCTATATATGCTTGATATAAATCATCTTCTATATGTTCTAGTTTCACCACCTTTTCTCCATATTTCTCATATAAATCTTTTTCAAATAATCTTTCCCAATGGCTAATAATAGGAGCATTTAAAGTGATATATTCTGCAAATTTTTCTATATCATCAGCATTGCCTCCCTTTTCTATATATTTCTTATATAAACTTTCAATATCAACTTGATCTAAAAACCTTTTACTCCACTTTAGTTCTTCTGCTTCTGTTTTATCTTCTTGACCATTAATAATATAATCTATGACTTTTTCTTTAATATTTTCATCTATTGCGCTATTTTGAGAAGGTGATGGCTTTTTCTTAGAAGTGTCAACAGATGCTTTATCCTTAGACCTATTATTAGAATTTTCCTTTGTATTTTTGGATTCATTAGTATCCTTAGGTTTTGACGTTGGATTTTTTGAGGGTTGTGTAGCAGCTTTATTTGAATTATTATTATCAACTAAATTACTTGTACTTTTAGAATCATTTGATGAACATGCTGTTAAAAAAATTGTAAGAAATAATAAACATGCTATTAGCTTTTTCATTGCAATGTCACTCCTTTATTTACTAAATATGTATTATAATTGTAATACATATGATAGAATAGTGCAAAGATTATTACCTTTCTTTATAATTAAAGCTTCCTATAAAACTTTATATCTAGTTTTATAGGAAGCTTTAACTTATCTATGTAAAAAAGATATTTCTGCAATATTTTAAAAAATATAAAATTTCAGGCTTACAAAACACAATAAAATCTGCTTTTAGTAATTGTAAAACAAAAAGTTAGCTAACTTTTGAATAATAAATATAAAAAGAAAAAGGAGAGATAAAAATGTTTTTAAAAAGAGGATCAAGAGGACAAAATGTTAAATTAAAAATTCTATAGCTAATTAAAGCAAGTCTATAATTTATTCATTAAAATATAGACTTTTATTTTATATATAATTTTAAATTTATTCATTAAAAGTAATATACTAGTATTGTTTCAATAATATATATTTAATTAATGGAGGTTTTTATGAAAAAATATTTAATTATTCTATCAATTATGCTAACACTATCTTTCATTGGCTGTACTAATGCTAACAAGCCTACTACAGCTAATGTACCTGCAAAAGAAGACAATAGTTCTATTTCAAATAAAAGTACAGATAACTCTAAAAAAGTCACTGAAACTAGCACAGATAAATCCAAAGAAGTAACGGAAACTAGTAAAGAAAATTCTGCAAAATCTAATAAAGAGGAGTCTACAAAAGCCGTTAAAACTACTGCTTCTAATTCCCAAATTACTATAAATGAAAAATCACTAGATAAAAATTCAACTTTTTACTTTGGTATGTCAAAAGAAGATTTAACATCTAAGTTGAATAAAATTAAATTAGCAATTGAAAATGAAATAGAAATAACTTCTAGTGAAAATGATCCAGAGTTCGGAAACAAGCAAATATGGACCAAGGATATTAGCTTTTCATTTAACAAGGAAAACAAATTATATGCCATAAACATTAAAGAAAATATACCAACATCATTAGGTTTAAAAAATGGAGATTCTATAGAAAAATTAGAAAAATTATATGGTAAAGATTATGCTAAATATAAAACAGATATTGGACTTCTTTATCAATATTGTATTAATGATTGCTATTTCAAAGTATATTTTGAAAATGGAAAATTAACAGAGTGGGGAATTTCAAAATATAAATTCTTAAAATAAATTCTATAACTATATAAAATAATTTTATAAATATAATTGTTTTATATAGTTAAGGTAGATAAGCCTATGAATAATATTAATAAAAAACATCTAAATAATGATGCTTTTTTTATTCTTTACGAATTTATATTTCTAAAGAATATACGGATAACTTAGGTTATATTTTTATTTAAACATTAAGAAATAAAAAGTAACATATTTAGTTATAAAATATGTTACTAATAGTGTAACAATATTAGCAGATATAAATACTAGTAAAACCTTTATATTTACTATCACTCATCATTTTTAGTATTAATTTAAATTTATAAAAAATAAAATCTATTATTTTCTTTAAATTTTGTTGGTATAATTATTATAGTACAAGTACTTTCTATAATAAACATAAATAATTTAAGTTGAAAAATTCAAATGAGGTGGTACAAAAATGAATAAATCAAAAGTAGAAAAAGTAAATTTTTATAGCAATATACTTAATAAAGAAATGTCAATATTGGTGTATTTACCTGAATGTTATAATAGTTTAACTCCTTTACCTGTATTATATTTTCTACATGGAAGAAGTGGCAGTGAAAATATAATGCTTGAAATGGATATAAAGACTAAAGCTGACCAAATGATAAGAGATGGGGAAATTAAACCTCTAATAATTGTATGTCCAAGAATTGAAAACAGTAGAGGGATAAATTCATCATTAACCTGTAAAGAGGTACCTGATTCTGGAGATAATAATAGAATTATAAATTTAGGAATGTATGAAGATTACTTTATGAAAGAGATAATACCTTTAACAGATAAAACTTTTAATACTATAAAAGATAGAAAAGGAAGGTACATAGGAGGAGTATCTGCTGGGGGGGTATATAGCTCTTCATAATGCATTTCGACATCAGCATATGTTTTCAAAAGTTGGAGGGCATATGCCTGCTTTAGAGCTGAAACTTGAAGATGAGGATAAGGCATATTTTAAAGACATGAATGTATGGGAAAAATATGATCCAATATATATTGCAAAAAACAATAATATTTCTTCTGATATTGATGTCTATCTTGATGCTGGAGATAAGGATGAAGGTAGATTTTATGAAGGATGTTCAATTTTATATAAAATATTAAAAGAAAAAGGTATAAGTACTCAAAATCACCTATTCCCTGGTAATCATAATGCTGAATATATACAATCAAACATTGAAAAATATTTAAAATTTTATGGATGCTAATATATTATAGACAACTCTTATACAATCTGTAGATATTATATAGCAGTGATGTAATAATTTAAAAATAAAAAGTAACAAATATAACACACAATACTAAAAAAGTGTTTTTGAAAACTAAATAATATAATATTTACAATATATGTTATAATCTATTCATAATAAATATGAAGTAAAGATACTGCATTTAAGGAGAAGTGATTTAAAATGATAAAAAAGTATTTAGCTATTATATTGATTATTTTTATTTTTTGCATTACTGGATGTAGTAAGTCAAATTCAAATATTAAAAATTATCTTAATAGTAGTACCCTAATTGATTCAAGAGCAAAAGATATTATGCCTAATCTTGATGATTTACCTAAATATCAGAATATAGAATATAAATATACTCATAAATCAATGCTTATATTTGAATCTGATTCTGTTGCTCTTATTGTGAATTATGATGATACAACATATAAGAATGAGAAAGATAAATTAGATAAAAAATATAATTTTTTAGATCAAAAAGTTAAATTTGATTATGACGAAAATAACTATGTTATCCCTGAAAATGAATTTTCAATAAATAGTTATACTTTTAAAGTTGTGGCTGGAAATGAAAAAGATAATACAGAATTTCCAAAATCCTTTGGTATGATTGGAACATCTGAAGATAAAAAAAGCATAGCATATTTATATTTTTATGATAGTGATTTAGATTATATAGGAACAAAAGATGATAAATCCCCTATGGCTAATTTTGTAAAGGAGTATTTTAAATATGATTTTTAGTCATATTTAATTATACATATACAAATTATTTTTTATATTATTTATAATAACTATAAATTTAATAGTAGCTATAATTATTTTTTATATGAAATTAGAGAGTATTATGCAAAATATTTTAAAAAATGTTTTGGATAATACTCGTTCCATTATATTTTTTAAACTTCAACTATCCATTCTCAATTCTCAATTAAATTTCTAAAACTTAGATTTAATCAACCATTCAATCTTGAAAAATTATATATCTTTCATTTTTATCAAACAATCTTTTTGATAAAAACTTATGCCATATTTAACGATGTTCTTATAACCTTCACTTCTAAGCTCTTCATCATATTTTTTATCTCTTATTTGATTTAAAGCATCATCTGCTCTCTTTTCTAAATCATCTATATCTTTGGCTATCTTAAATTCAATAACTACAGCTATTCCTCTTTTTGAAACAGATTTTATAAATAAGTCGCTTCTACCTGTTCCACCTTCTCTATTGGATTTTACTATATAATCATGCATATTAGACAAGACTCCAGTGACAAATCCATGGTAGAAATTTTCATAGGCGTCATTAAAACTTATTGTTTGTACAAGGATTTTATTAAGCTCTTCTTCAAAGATATCTGGTTTTTTATTTAATATTCCTTCATACATTTTAGATAAATCTTTTACTTTAACCTTGTCATGAAACCACTTTAAAACCTTAGTTCTAAAAATATATTTAACTTCTTTATTAGGGATTTTTAAACTTATATAATGATTGTCTCCTTCATCCATTCTTTCCCCAACTTTTTTAAAATACCCAGTAAAAAACATAAAATTCCAAAGATTTTCCATACTATCATAAACTTCATCATATGTTATATCTTCATGAACTCTTTTTTCTATAGTCTTTCCTTCAATCAAAAGCTCAATTTCCCTTTTTGTTACGCTATCTGCTCTTTCAATTAAGCTTCTAACTATACTATTTGAACTTGTATTTGCCCAATAAGATGATGGAAGTGTATTTATATTTATTTTCAAATCTTTTACAAATCGTACTGTACTCCAAGGATTATAAACCTCAGTATCTCCAAAAATATATCCATTATACCATTCTTTTACTAATGCTTGTTTATTCATTAAATTATAATCTTCAAGCATTTTATTTATCTCTTTTTGAGTAAATCCAAAATATTCATCATAAGATTTATTTAAAATTGATATTATCTCTAAATTATTAAGCCCAGTAAAAATACTTTCTTTTGAAATACGTAAACAACCTGTTATTACTCCAAACTCTAACGAAGAATTTGTCTTTAATGCAGATTCAAAAATTGATCTTATAAATGCTATCATTCTATCATAAAATCCTTCAAAAAATGAGTTTTCAAGGGGAACATCATATTCATCAATTAGTATTATTGTTTTTTTCTTATGATACTTTTCTAGACATTGACTAAGGAAAAATAGTGAATCAATATAATCACCTTCATCACCTTGCTCTCTTAAAATCTTTAAAAATCTTTCCTGTTCATCTTTTAATTCTTCACTTTTTAATATATATTCATGCCTTTTAAATTCTTCTGCTATTCTTCTTCTAATAGAAATATACGCTAATTCAAAATTAGGTTGCTTTGCAGATTTTAAAGATAAATTAATTACAGGGTACTGTCCCATATGAGAAGTATATTTTTCTCCTGCTTTCATTATATTTAAACCTTCAAAAAGACAATAATTATCTTTATCTTTCTTTTCAAAGAAATATTGAAGCATACTCATATTTAAAGTTTTCCCAAATCTTCTTGGCCTTGTAAATAAATTAACTGATGCTTTGTTATCAAGTAAATCCTTTATTAATAATGTCTTATCTACATAATAATATCCTCTAGTTATTAACATCTCAAAATTATCTATACCTATTGGTAATGGTTTTAATTCCAAAATAACACTCCTTTTCAATACAGATTAAAATTATAATCTCCCTATTGTTATATTATATCCTACAACTTACTTTTGATAAACTCGACTATAAACTTAAAAATAAGTTTGGCAATAAAATTAGAAATTTTTTCAAAAATTACTTTACCTGTCGTAGTAAATGTGCTATATTGTAATTACTACTACAGATGTAGTACGATAGATGTAGTAATTATAAAGGAGGTCTAAATTTGATTAGCAGTGATGTTATCCGAGGATATAATGATACAATTATTCTTTATATGCTTCAAACTGGTGAATCCTATGGATATGAAATATCCAAAAACATAAGAAAAATATCCGAAGAAAAATATATTATAAAAGAAACAACTCTATATTCAACATTTACACGACTTGAAAAAAACGGGTATATTGAATCCTTCAATAAGGATCAAACCTCGGGGAAAAAACGTACCTATTATAGAATAACTCCATTAGGTCTTAACTACTATAAAGAAAAATGTGAAGAATGGAACTTAACAAAAGAAGTTATTAATAAATTTATAAAGGAGTGAGTTAAATGGAAACAATAAAAAATTATTTAGACAATATGTTTACAAACCTTCCTAAAACAAATGAACTTATTAAATTATATAACGATCTATTATTAAATATGGAAGAAAAATATAAAGAACTTAAAAATGATGGAAAATCTGAAAATGAAGCTATTGGTATTGTAATTTCAGAGTTTGGTAATATTGATGAATTAATTAATGAGCTGGAAATTGATACTATAGAAAAAGGCTCTGGACTTCCAACTATTACATTAGAAGAAGCCAATGAATTTATGACTACAAAGAAAAAATCTGGTTTCTTAATCGGCATTGGTGTTGTTTTATGTATTTTAGGTGCAGCTACATTAATATTATTTGATGGCATCATGAATAATACCTATCTAGGTAAAAGGCTGTCAGAGGATGCCCAAAATTTACCCGGAGTTATTTCACTATTTGTTCTAGTTGTAATTGCTGTAGCTTTATTTATTTATTCTGGTATGAAATTAGAAAAATACAAATATCTTAAAGAACCTTTTGATTTACCTATTAGTTTAAAATCAAATATTGAACAAAAATTCAAAGCTTTTTCACCAACCTATATGATATCTACAATACTTGGTGTATCATTATGTATCTTATCTCCTGTTGCCATTTTAATCATAGATGCTTTAGGTAATGAGAGTTTAGAAAATTATGGTGTAGTTGCTTTACTTACTATGATTGCTGGTGCAGTTTTTATTTTCATATACTTTGGAAATATCAAAAAAAGCTATAGTATTCTATTAAAAACTGATAACTTTTCAAAAGAAAAGACTGAAGATAAAGTAAGTGAGGCAGTAACAGCTATAATCTGGCCACTAGCAGTGATCATTTTCCTTATAAGTGGTCTTATATTTAATAAATGGCATATTAATTGGATTATATTTCCTATTACAGGTATATTATTTGGTATGTTCAAAGCAGTTCATAAAATCATTAAAGGAAATAAATAGAAATAATGTAACTTATTTTATTACAAAATTTGTTACATTATTAGTAACTATAAATAATAAGTATAATATAATTGATTCATAATAGTGAATTTTGAGTTAGTTACTGGGGGGGATAGACATTATCTTTATTATATGTGGCATAATTATACCAATATTATTTGTTATTTATAATATTGTTTATTATTTTAAAAAGAAAGTTATTTATACAATAAAAAATAAGAATTTTATTATAGTAAACAATACTTTCTTTAAAATACAACTAGGTTTAAGTTGTGTAAATTCTGTGCTTATGGCAGTAATACTATATGTATGGAATAAATTTGATTTTAAATTAGGTGGATTAGTTTTTATATTAACATTTTGGAGCATTAACTATTTAATAAAATTTATCTCTTTATTAAAAAAATATGCAAAGATAGAAAATTAACTAAAATATGTTACAATAGTAAAAAGATAATTTCTTAGAAAGGGTGAACTTGATGAGCTTATACTACTCCTATTTTTAATATTTTAATAAATTGGAGAGAAAAATATGGTTAAAAAATTAAATTTAAATCAATTAGATGAAGTAATGAAAATTTGGCTTGATACTAATATAGATGCACATAATTTTATACCCAAAGAATATTGGATTAATAACTTTAATTTAGTTAAACAAATGCTTCCATCTGCTGATATTTATGTATTTGATGAAAATAATGTTATAAAGGGTTTTATAGGTATTATAGAATCAGGTTATATAGCTGGACTTTTTATTAGAAAAAATTATCAAAGAGAAGGAATTGGTAAAAAATTACTAGAGTATTGTGAATCAAAATATCCATATATTACATTAGATGTTTTTGTGAAAAATAAAAACGCATTGAATTTTTATTATAAAAACAATTTTAAAGTTTTGAGAAAACATATTAATGAAGAAACAAATGAATTTGAATATACTATGTGTCTTAGTAAGAAATAATTTAAATTGTAATAAGATATTGAACTAAGAAAACACCACATTTTCAGAAATGAATTTGTGGTGTTTTTTTATGTTTTAATTCTAATAAAATGAGAATGTAAGTATTTTTATATTAAGCAAAATGTAGATATTTTATACCCTAAAATTACAAATTTAATTTTCATATCATCTTTTAGTTTATTATAATTGTTGAGTAAACACATCCTAGAATATTTCTTCATTAAAAGCACATACTAAGGTTAATTATAATGATTAAATAAATATTATGGAGAGTGTAATGAAAATTTTAAAGAAATTATTAATACTTATTATGATTTTAGTTCTAACAATAGCTTTACCAATAGAAATTTCTAAAAATAATGTATATGCCCATTCAAATTTTATAAAAAAAACTCCTATTAGAGTAGGTGTGTTCCTACATAGCTATGATGATTATCTTTCTCTTGTAAAACAAAATTTAGAAGATATTGAAAAAGAAAATAAAGATAAAGTTAAATTTACTTTCTTTAATGCAAAGGAAAATCAAGCTCTGCAAAATGCAAGTATCGATAAAGCCCTTACAGAATATTATGATGTTTTTATTGTAAATTTACATACTCTAAATTTAGATGAAGTAGGAGATACACTATATAAAATAATCAAAGAAAATATGCCATTAATTTTATTGGGACAGCCAAATGAAGAGTTAATAAAGTTTATTGGAAGTTCTGGTACTTTTATAGCAAGTGCTGGTGAACAATCTGGTACTCTAGAGGGAAAAATTCTTGCTGATGAATGGAATTATCATAAAGAAACTATAGATAAAAATGGAGATAACATATTACAGTATATTATGTTAAAAGGTAGAATTGGTGATCCAATAGTAGACGAAAGAACAAAATATGCCGTTTCAACACTTAATGAAGCTGGAATAAAAACAGAAGAACTTGTATCAATCAATAGTGAATGGAGTAAAGATTTAGCTAAACAGGGTATTGAATCTTTATTTTTAAAATATGGTGACAAGATTGAAGCTATAATTTCAAATAATGATGCTATGGCAATAGGAGCTATTGAAGCATTACAAAAATATGGATATAACAAAGGAAATAAATCAATGACTATTCCAGTTGTGGGTATTGACGGAATACCAGAAGCTATTGAATTAGTTAATAAGGGGTATATGACGGGTACTGTTATCCAGGATTCACGTGCTAGTGCTGAAACTCTTTATAAGGTTGCAATGAATCTAGCTTATGGAAAACCTGCTCTTGAAAATACTGGTTACAAATTCGATGATACAGGAGCTGTACTTAGATTACCTTATAAAGAATATAAAAAATAAATAACATGTTAAAATATCGCATTATTCAGATATGAACTTGCGATATTTTTTATTATACAGGAAATTATAGAATTTTCAGTAACTAAAGGCTTGATTTTATCTGATTTAAGAGTATCTAAGAATAAAAATATAAAATTATAATATTTGAAAAATCATCTTTAATAGAATGTGGCACAGCCACTTTGTTCTTATCTATAATATCAGAAATTTAGGAAGGATGGTAATTTATCAACAATACTTAATGTAAAAAATTACAATATTCTTCCCTAAATTGGATTACAATTCTTTTAGCTAAATATAGTATAATAAAAATATATAGGCAAACATATATAAAAATAGTAACTTATATTAATTTATGGTTAAGGAGGGAAAATGAAAATTTTTAAGCATCTAAATAATTATAAATTTAAGAATAAAATGAAAAATAAAATTTTACTATCAAGTATTCTTATTAGTTTTTTTATAATATCGTTTAATGTGCAACCAGTAAATTCTGCAAATAAGCAAAAAATTAATTTAAGCAAGGGATATAATAATAAAAATATCAAATCAGGTAATCTATCTACAGATTATACTATTGAACAAGCATTAAGCGATATTAATAAATTTCAATTAAATACTTTAAATATACCTGTAAAGATAGAAATAGATACTTTATCTTCAAGTGATATGATAATAAATAAATCAAGTGAAGAAAAAGCAATAACTTTAATTAATCAGTTAAAGGGTAAAAACAAAAATATAAATATAATATTAGAGCCATATCCTTGGATAGCTCAAGGAACAAAAGTTGAAACAGAATGGAAACCAGATAATATAAGTACTTTCTTTTCAAATTGGAAATTAAATGTATTAAAACCATTAATAGATGCTATTGCTATGCCATACAATGTAACTGCACTAAATATAGGAAGTAACTTTGTAAATATGGAATGTGAAGAAAAGAATTGGTGTGACATTATAGATTATGTTAGAAAATATTATAAAGGATTGGTAACTTATAGAACTAATAAGTGGGATACAGCATCTTGGGCTCCTGATAGTATTACTGCATATAAAAATAAATTAAACAATAAACTGTTTTCAAAACTAGATTTTATTTCTATTGCAGCTTATTTTGAACTTACAAACAATTCTACAAATACTATTGAAAACCTTGTAAAATCAATAGAAGATTCTCAGATATCTGTTGATGGACTAATCAGACACCAAAATATAAAACAAGAAATTAAAAACTTCTATAATAAATGGAATAAACCTATTTTCTTTGGAGAACTTGGTTTTCCTAAGATTGATAAAGCATCATTTCACCCATGGAACCCATACGAAAATAACACTATTAATAATATTGAACAAGCTAATTGTTTTGAGGCTTATAGACGAGAATTTGAAAATGAATCATGGTTTTTAGGATTCTCTGTATTTTCCATAGGTGAACAAAGTAGTGATAAACGTTATTATCCAAGTGAAGAAAGCACAGTAGTTATCAGAAATTGGTATAGCAATAAATAACATTGCTATACCTCCATTTTATCAATCCATACTAATAATCTCTTTAATTTTTGTTTAATATTAAAATAGAATTAATTTTACCTTTATCTGTTTCTTTTATTCTCATTGTTACATTTCTTATATCACTATCAAATACTTTATATTTCTTTTCAACAGTTAAAGTCAGCTCATAATATTCTATTCTCTTACCAAATCTTTTTTTCACTCCACGTAAAATCTTTTATATTATTGTAAGTATATTCAGTGCCATTTACATATATTATGTTTTTATATATTTTATTTTTACTATTAATTACTAAAATCAAGAAAGATAAAATAATATTAAATCTGTTTGTCAAACTATTAATATAATCATATAGATAATATGATCCTACCATATTACTTTTTTCTAAAGAATTATATATATTTATCAATTTATTATAATTAAACATATATTTAAATTCTGTTATATATTCAGGATAAAGAATTACATAAGCTTTATGAAATAAATCATAAAAATCATAAAAAATATAACTTATTTTGTTATAAAATATGTAATTAATATAGTTACTAATATTGTAACAATATTAGTAACTATAAATAGTAGCAAACTAATTGTATTTACTACTATTTTTGATTTTTATATTAATCAAAATTTATAAAAATTAAAACTACTTTTTTCTATTTTATAATGAGTAAATATAGACATATTCTTTAAAATTTAAATAATGTTTTTTACAAAATATGTTATAATTAAATACATATGAAAATAAATCACTTAATATATAACCTTTAGTTAATAAGAGGGAAAACATATTTCGTTACTACTAATATTTTTTCTATTTATATTAAAGAGGAGATCAAGCTATGTATAAAGATATTGAAAATAAATTTAATTCTAAAATACAAGATATTAAAGTTTTAAAATCAGGATGGGCAGGAGAAATTATCTCATTAAAATTTAAAGACAATACTCAAAAATATGTAATTAAGACCTATAATAGTAGTAGAAATGCACTTGAAAATATAAAACAAGAATGGAAAGGCCTAAACTTACTTTACAATGTAAATTATCCAGTTCCAAAACCAATAATGAATAACTTTTTAAATGAAAAGCCTTATATAGTTATGGAAAAAATTGAAGGAAAAGATTTATGGACATATTATCAGGCTTTATCTAAAGAAGGTAAGGAACAATTATTAAAAAAATTTGTAAAGGTTTTTTTTAAACTTCATCAATTAGATGTGTCCATAGTAGATAAGGAACTCGTAAAAGATTCTACAAGCTCTTTTATTGAAAAAGAGATTAATGAAATAAAAAAATTAGTAGAAGAAAATAATTTAGAATATTTTACTCAGATAATAGATTGGTTAGATACGGAAAAAGTCAATATTATAGGTGAAAAATTATCTATAATTCATAGAGATTATCACCCATGGAATGTAATAGTTGATAACAATGAAGAAATCTATGTAATTGATTTACTATGGGGAGTTGGGGACTATAGGTTTGATTTAGCATGGATGTATACACTAATGGAAAGAAGTGATTTTGAAGACTTTAGTCAAAATGCGTTAAAAAAATATAAAGAGCTAAGAAATGAAAATATTAATAATTTTGAATATTTTAAAGTGTTTTCTACTTTAAGATGGCTAATTAATGTCATGATTTCATTAAAAACTGGTGAGAACCTTAATGAAACAAGAAATAAAGAATTTGAAGATTTTGTTTCTCCACTCATACAAAAGGGAATAAAGTCAATTCAAAAAATTACTGGCATACAAATAACAATTTAAATTAGCTAACACATAAAAAGGAGATTTAGAATTATGAGAAATAAGTTCAGTAGACTAATTTATTTTGAGGAATATGTACAAATTAATGGTATAAATCAATATCTATTTCATGCTGGTACAAAGTATGATAATCCAGTAATGTTGTTTTTACACGGTGGACCAGGTTTCGCAGAATCAATATTTTCATATATTTTTCAGGAAAAATGGGAAGAAATTTTTACAGTAGTTCACTGGGATCAGCGTGGAGCCGGAAAAACGTTAACTAAAAATCCTAATGAATGTCCTACAATTAATTTAATGTTAAAGGATTTATTTGAAATTATTCAATACCTAAAAAAGAAATATAATAAACAAAAAATAATTATATTTGGACATTCATGGGGAACTATTTTAGGAAGCATGTTTATAAAAAAACATCCTGAAGAAGTAGCTTATTATATTGGAGTTGGACAAGTTATAAGTATGTTTGAAAATGAGCGTGTTGGTTACGAAAAAGTTAAAGAATTATCTTTGCGAGCCAATGATAAAAAATCTCTAAAAGAACTTGAAATTTTAGGTGATTATCCAGGTAATAATCATGGTATTGGATTTAAAAAAAAATCTGAGAAACTACGTGCAGTTCAAGGTAAATATAATTTAGCTGCTAATGGTAATCTTTCTGCAATTATAAGTTTAATTAAAAGTCCTATTTTTAAGTTGTCAGATATTACTGCATTAATAAAAATGGATAAAGTAAATAAAGAATTAATAGAATTTTGGAGTAAATTTGATATAAGATCAGAATCAATAGAATACAAAGTACCAATTTATTATGTTCTAGGTAAAAATGATTGGCAAACCCCTTATGTTATTGCCCAAGAATACTTTAAAAAAATTAATGCACCATATAAAAAATTATATTTAATACCTGATGCTGGACATATGACAATGATAGATCAACCCAACTTATTTTTTGATGTTTTAATAGACATTAATTATAAACAAAAGCAAAATAAATCTATAACAATAATGTAACAATGTAATTTTTCATATGACGCAACATTCTTATATTATGTACAAGCAAAAATAACTATCATATCAAAATATTACATTTTCATTTGGAATAATGTAATATTTTTTTGTATCACAATTTTAAAATGCTGTATAGTAGATTATGCTCGTAATATGATACAATTTAAAAAGGAATTAAAGTAATAAATAAAAATACAGTCCCTTATATTTTAAAACATGAAGCTTCTAGATTAAAAGATTGGTTTAAAAGTAGAGTAATTCCTACTAATAGAAACCATTTAGAAAAATTAATTGAATCTTTACAATTTGAAAAAAAGCCAACTGCCCTTGATTATCTAAAATTAAATAATGGATTTAGTTTAAATGATAGCTATTGGATAAAGCCAGTACATATTAAAGATATGTATCCAGCAGGTTTATGTTGGACTAAATATAATTTATATGATAATAAATTTGAGGTAGCTTTAGGCCTTATAACTTTCTTTGGCAATAATACTAGCTTAGGTGGTACGGTAAATACCCCAAAAGTTTCATCACCAGAGCTTACAACACAAGGGGTTATGAATAAAGCTTGGAGAAGGTTATATAATAAGCTTTTATTATATAAACGTGGTAATATAGGAGCAGCTAATTTAGATAAAAAACATTTTGCAGAAGGTATATCAAGTGAGATAGGACGTTTATTAAAACTTAATTGTATACCGTATTGGACAGATACATGGCATAATCAAAATTGTTCAGTATGTGAGATTTTTACAAGTAAAGATAAAGGTTATTTGCCTGTTAGATACTTTTTAGAAATAATAGAACCTAATAAAAAAAGTGGGGATTTGCAAATATTATAGAATGGATTCCTAAAGAGTTCAGACAAGATTTTTTAGATATGATAGTGTTTGATTATATAATAGAAAATAGGGATAGGCATCTGGGTAATTTGGGATTTATCATAGATAATAATACTCAAGAGCTATTATCTTTTGCTCCATTATTTGATCAAGGATATTCTTTAATGTCTAATGCTATGGCTGATGATTTTGATAAAGATTTAGCTAAATATTCTGAATCACACCCAAGCTTTGTATTAGAAAATAAAGATTTAGCAAAGTATGTTATAGATCAAAATAAAACAAGATATAAATATTGGACTAAAGTTTTAAGATTAAATTTAGATAATATAAATTGGTTTCATTGCCCTAATTGGTATAGAGAAGGAATTAAAAAATTAGTATTTACCAGATGTGATATTATAGACTCTATTTAAAAATTATGACAAAATCCTGACAACATAAAGTTATTTATGGTCATCAGGATTTTTTAGATTTAATTAAAATTTAATAGTAGGATATTTATAAAGTATACTACTATTAATTTGAAGATAAATAAATATTTTTCTTGGATATTATTTACAATTTAAATCTACAATTTTTCATAATAGTAGATAATTGTGTGTTAACAGGAAGTCTAAATTTAAGTTAAAATTTGGACTTCCTGTTTTTATTGTATATTTTAATATAATTTACCAATAATACTTGATAATGTTAATAAGTTTGATTTATAATACAAATGTACTTTACTATATAAAGTACTTTAAATTAATAAGTAATATGCACGAAAGGAGTTAAAAGATGAAATTTGATAAGGAAATTCTTAAAGGGTATATTGATTCAATTATTTTATCTGTGTTATATGATGAAGATATGTATGGATACTTGATTGCAAAGAAAATTAAAGTGAAATCAAAAGATGAATTTGAAATTAAAGAAGCAACATTATATGTATCGCTGAAAAGATTAGAAAAGAAAGGCTATCTAAGGGGGTATTGGAATGACACAGAAGGTACAAGTGGTGGAAGAAGAAGATATTATTCTATTACTAAAGAAGGTAAAGAATGTTTTGATAAAAACGTAGAGGCATGGGCTGTTTTAAAGAAAACAATAAATAATTTTATGGGAGGAAATTAATAATGGGGAAAATTGATGATTACATTAATAATATTTATAAAAACTTTGATGAAACAGATTCAGATACAAAAATGCTGAAAGAAGAAACAAAATCTCATTTATATGATGAAGTAGAAGAATTAAAAAAGCAGGGACTTGGAGAAGATGAAAGTATTGAAAGGGCAATTTCAAATTTTGGACAAGAAAATATTGTTGTTGAAGAAATGGATACTGTTCTAAAGAAACAAAACAAATTTTCAAAGATACTTATAAGAGTTGCTCTAATGATATATATAATTGGATGTATATTTAAACTTATTAATTTAGCTGATGATTTTTTAGGGGATGATGAATTATGGCAACAGTATGTAAATGATAAATACAATTCAGATTATGTCATTGAAACTATTTTAGATAAAATAAAGGATAAAGATTCTCTAGATGAAAATATAAAAAATGAAATTACTATATTATTGGATGAATTTAATATGAGAACAGATAACGGATTATATTATGTTGGAATAGAAAAATCAGGAAAGTATTATTATAAATATAATAAGGATATTCCAGAAGATCTTAATAAAAAACGTGGAGGTGGTGGTATTAATGGTAAACTTTGTTGGTCAATACACCATGAAGAGACTTATTTTCAGCGAGAATATGAACGAGAACAAAGTGATATAGTATGGGATAAAATGGAAAATGCAATACCTTATAGACTAAACGAACTTTCAAATTACTTATTTATAATATCATGGATTTTAGTGTGTGTTTCACTTATTAATAGAGCATATATAAAAAATCTAATTTCAAAAAGTTATATTGCTTTTTTTGTATGTCCTACAGTGTTAATATTAGCTATATTTTCTACTGGAAAACATACTTCTGAAGAATCAATGATACTATTAACAGGTATAATGATGATACTTAGTAAATTTTATAGTAAATATTATTTTAGGAAGTGTTTATAAATGTATCTAAATAAGAAGGAACATAGATACTATAGTAAAAGAAATGCATGATACTCTTAAAGAATAAGGACAAAAAGCTCCATATATATTAGTTGGACATTCATATGTATCATTGCAAGTAATAAAATTTGCACAAATGTATAAAAATGAAGTATCTGGAATAGTTCTAATAGATGGTGGCAATCCTGAGTTTTATGCTGAAAATGGTTTAGAAGTTCCTAAGAGTACAGAGTATACTCATAAATTCTTAAAATCTGTAGGAATATCAAGATTAGTACTTAATCATACAAATTATTATTCAAAAAATCTTAAATTACTTCCTGATAATTTAAAACAAACATATTTATCAATGATTTTAAAAACTATGTATAACAAAAATATTATAGATGAAGGTAAGTTGGCAATTATTAATGCAAAAACTGTGTTATAAAATGGATATTTAGGTAATTTACCTATGAAAATACTAACAAATGCAGATGATGATTATGCATGGAATAACAGTCAAGCAGCATTAAAAGAGTGGTCAACAAATAGTGAACAGATATTAGTGCATGGTGCAGGACACGCTATATATCACACAAAACCTGATGTGATAAATAATGAAATATTAAAATTAATAGAAAATTAACTATGAAAATAGCTAATACAGCACATTTGCAAAGCCTAAAACATATTATAATTTTGAACTAATATAAAGGAAGAAACAAGATGAATAATTATAGAATGTATCCATCGGATTATTATCCTGATACATCAAGTGATGACCAATACCACATATGTAATAATAATTGGGACTATCCTAGTCCTCATTTTAAAGGAGTCCCATATAATACACTTTTTGATGATACAGAATGTAGCTTAAGATCTGATTCTTCACAATTAGAAATGGACAATAATAAACTTGTATTAAAAGACTATGGTCCTAATCCTTTAGTAATTAATATTGATAAAGCTACAAAACAAAACAATAATTTTCGTACTGGTTTATGGACAGGAGAGCATTTGCAAGTTACTTTGATGAGTATCGATGTTGGTGATGACATTGGTTTAGAAATTCATCCAGATGTTGATCAGTTCATACGTATTGAAGAAGGACAGGGACTTGTTAAAATGGGAAGAAGTAAAGAAAAGCTAGATTTCCAAGCAAATGCCTATGATGACTTTGCAATCATGATACCTGCTGGTATGTGGCACAATGTTATAAATACAGGTAATAAACCACTTAAAGTATATGCTATATATGCACCACCTGAGCATCCTCGTGATATAGTTAATGTGACTAAACCAATTGAATAATTTGTTTAAATAACTATCAATAATAAGCTCTGTTTTAAATATGTGTACAAGCAAATTTAACAGAGTAATTGAAATTAATAATAAACAAATATTGTCTAACCTTATATGAATTTATATTATAAGGTTAGACTTATTTTATTATTAAAAATGTTCTTTAAAAGCGATTATTTTTATAGTGGTAAACTATGATATAATTAGGTAATATATACATATTATTAGAACCAAACTTTTAACATGGATTTATAGATGGTATATGTGCCCTTATTAAACTTAACTAAACATTTTAAAAGTAAAATATAGCATTATTCAGAAATTGATTTGCTATATTTTTTATTAAAGTTGCTTCTAAAAAATAGAATTTAAATATAAAGGAAGAATGATAATGAAAAAAAATAAACCATTGATCTTTACAAAAAAGAAAAATAAACTATTACTTTTTACAAAAATTCTTTATTCTATATGTATTATATGGACAATAATTTCATTTATTATTATTTACAGCAATATAAACAATAATATATCTTCAAAATTGGTAATTGGATATGGATTATTTATTTTCTTTATGTTGTTATACATTCCTATAATCACTTTATTTAATGCAAGAAAATTAAAATGGAATTCTCTAAAAAGGATATTGAAAAAATTTATTTCTTTATTTATAACATTTTTTATTGTTAATTGTGCTTTTGATTATATTTTTAGAAGTTATAATATAGATGTCTTTAATTCGTTTTATCATGCTCTAGGATTATCTTTTGGTTTAGCTTTCATGGATGTTATATTTTTTAAAAAAGAGAATAATTAAAATAGTTTAATTTCTAGCTTTCTAATAATTTATACAAATAGAAGTAAATAACATATTGAAATATCACATTTTCATTTTGAATAATGTGATATTTTTTTTGCACAATTCTAAAAAAATGTAAGTAATTGTAGTGCAGAAACTTTGATTAATTCAGTTTATAAAATAAGATTAAATATGTTTTTTTAATTGAGTAATTCTATTTTTATAAAATATAGCATAATTTTAATAAGGCATATGAAAATAAATAACAACTAAAAGCTGACACGGATGTTTTGTGAGGTTAATATGATAAAAAAAACGTCAGGAAAAATAATTGTTTTATTATCTACTACAATGTTTCTTATTAGCTTTATATTTTTTTGTATTTGGCAAAATAATAGCATCACTATTTCAAAATATGATTATGTAAATTCTAAGATACCACATGATTTTAATAATTTTACCATAGCTCATATTTCTGATTTGCATAATAAAATGTTTGGAAAAAATCAAGTTAAGCTATTAAATAAAGTTAAAAGCATTTCTCCAGATATAATTGTTATTACAGGTGATTTAATAGATAGACGTAAATATGATTTAGATACTGCTATAAAGTTTGTTTCAGGTGCCGTAAAAATAGCTCCTGTATATTATGTTTCAGGTAATCATGAGGCTTGGTCTGGAAAATTTCCTTTAATAAAAGAAAAATTAATGGATATGGGTGTTTATATTCTTGATGATAAAGCATTTAAACTGTCAAAGGGTAGCGGTTCAATACATCTCTTGGGTTTATCTGATCCAGATTTTCTTACATCTAACTATATGGATGGTACAGATACCAGTAAAATGGGGGAACAATTAACCAAATGGTCAACTGATAAAAGTTTTAAAATCTTACTTTCTCATAGGCCTGAACTCTTTGATTTATATTTTCAAAACAATATAGACTTAATTTTTACAGGACATGCACATGGAGGACAATTTAGAATTCCTGGCATAGGGGGAGTAATTGCTCCTGATCAAGGAATATTTCCTAAGTATACAAGTGGAAGCTACAATAAAGGGATATCTACAATGTTTGTAAGCAGAGGACTAGGTAATAGTATTTTTCCCATAAGAATTTTTAATAGACCAGAAATTGTTCAAGTAACATTAAAAGTACAATAAACAAAATGAAATTAACATTAATCATATAACCTTTATATCCTATCATATACATAATAATAACTTATGATTAGGAGATGATGTTATGAAACAAAAGGCATTTACAAGGTCTTTGACAATGATTTTATTTGTTATTTCTATAATTGAATTTTTCATGTTGTTAGTAAATATTAATGTTCCATCTATAGCAGTAATGATATCTACCCTATTGTTATTTACTATTGCCACATTGGAAGCTGTAAAAACACAAGAATTCAAGAAATTATTATATCCACTAATTGCAGTTTACTTTCTCTTAGTAATCCCCATTATAGAAAAATTAATATATAATAATATTTTGTTTATAGCCATTGTAATAGCAAGTTTTATTATTACTATGATGTTTTTATACAATAATTTACTAAAATCAAATAAAGAAAAATTTTAAATAAATATGTTACAACGTATATGATTTTATTAAATATTTAAAATTAAAACATATATATTATTAAAAGCATTAAGTAATAAAACAAACAGTATATGTAACATATTTTATCACAAAATAAGTTACTAATATTGTTATTAATACTATTACAATATTTGTTACATTAACCAATACTGTAATCATTGTATTTACTAGCATTTATAAAATATATATTTATAAAAAATTAATGTTTATATTGAAGATACTTTTAAAAATATAAGTATCTTTTTTGTTATATAAATTATTATAAAAAATGTAGATTTAATGAAGTAAATAAAAAAATCGTTAAGAGACTTTGGAGCGTGGATTTTTTTTAGCTATGCATCCTTTCCAAACATAGTACAGGAATACTGGTAGGGCATATGATTATTTTTTAAAAATTACATAATTTATTATTTACAAAATATGCTATAATTTATTCATAATGACAAATAAAAAGGAAGTACAGATTATTTATATTCCATGTACAAAATTTTTATAAAATAGATAGGAGTAAAAATGGAGATAAAAGAACAAGTAATACAAGTTAAAGATTATTTAACGAAATCTAATTTACCTGCAAGTGATTATGTCATAAATCCTTATATTGGTTGTCCCCATGCTTGTAAATACTGCTATGCTTGTTTCATGAAGCGATTTACAGGACATAAAGAAAAATGGGGAACATTTGTTGATATCAAAGAGTGTGATAAGCCTATAAGTTTGAAAAGGTTGCAAAATAAATCTGTTTTTCTTTCTTCTGTAACAGATTGTTATAATCCTTTTGAAGAAAAATATAAGGTTACAAGAAAAGTATTAAAACAATTAGTAGATATAGAGTGCTCCATTGGAATTTCTACAAAATCTAAACTTATTCTAAGAGATCTTGATTTATTAAAAAAATGTAAGGATTTAAAAGTATCTATATCTATAAATACATTGGATGAAGATTTAAATTTAAGAGGGGAATACAAGTCAAAAATATTAGACTATATTAAATGGAACTATCCAAACTTATACAATGAATATGAAAAAATATATCTTAAAGGTGAAAAAAAATATTGGATAGATTTATCTGTAGAAATAGAAAATTATTGCAATGAAAATGGCATAAAATATATCAATTATTTTTATCATAAAGAATTAGTTAAAGATAAACTAAAGCAAATTAAATAAAATAAAAACCTTGTCTTATATTGTGTACAAGGAAAAATAGGTAACATTAGAAGGTGAATATACATGATAACAAAAAGACCTTTATTGGTAACATTCATTGGAGATTTGAATTTATTTAATGCATTTTTACTGATAATATCACTTTTCCCAACGCCAAAATTTCTTGAACAATATATAACTGTTATTCCAATATGTGATTTAAAAGATTTTATAATTAGAATATTGATGATAATAAGTCTATTAATAATATCTTATGGATTTTTTAAACTTAAGAAGTGGGGCTATTGGTTAATGATTGGGTACAATTTATTTTTTCTAGTAATATCTATAATTGGGTTATTAACAAAAAACAATCAATTAGGTAATTACTTTATAGGATCATTATTAGCACTTATAGTTACATTTCCATCTAAACAATACTTTATTAAGATAATTTAATATTATGCTAAAATTAGTTTACAGTTTTAAACTTGTAAATTATAATTCAATTATATCTATAATTCTTAGTTTAATTACTTTTATATATGATGATACAATTCAGAGAATTATTATTAATTTAATAATAATTCTTGTACAAACTATTGCTTTAATTGTATCTATTTTTCTGATTGAGAAAGAATTAAAAAATAATTTTGATGAAAATAGAAATAGAAGAAATTCATAATAGTCTTATTATTATGAAGAATATAGTGAGGCACAAATTTATGTTTTTTAATATAGTAGGAATAATTTTAGTTATTGTAGGAATTGGGGGAATAATTTTTACCTTAAATAATAAAAATTATATGGCTCATAATGTGCTTGGATTACGAAAAGAACAATATGAAGTTATAAATAAGGATAGATTTAATAATATTATGGTAAATCAAAGTATAATTCAATTTATATGGATTTTATTAATAGGAGTTTTATATTTTATTAGTAAAAGCAAGGAGAATTTGGGGCTTGTATCATTAAATATCTTTCCAACTATTATTTTCTCTAAAAAAGCAAAAAAATATATTAGAATAAAATGAATGCTATGCATTATTATTATACGTAAAAAAGAGAATTCAAATTAATGAATTCTCTTTTTTCATGAGCTAATATCAAAATTATGTTCATTGAAATCTAATAGTATTATATTTACAAAATATGATATAATTAACTAAAGAAATAAATAGTACTTTAAACAGGAGCAGTTATGAAAAAAGATATTTTATTTAAAACAGATGATTTTATATTTTCATACCGTGTAGCGGGAGTTTTAATACATGACAATAAAATATTATTGCAAAAACCAGTGAATGATGATGGCTATTCATTGATTGGAGGTCATGTAACAATAAAAGAGACAACAGAACAAACTTTAATAAGAGAATTCAAAGAAGAAATACATGCAGAAATAAGTATTGTTAGTCTATTTGCAATAGGAGAAATATTTTTCCCATGGAATAAAAAGCCATGTCATCAAATTAGTTTATACTATAAAATTCAGTTAAGTGAATTAAATTCTATACCGGCTGATGGAAACTTCAGAGGATATGATGAAATAGGAAACGAAAGAATAGATATAGATTTTTGTTGGATTCCATTAGAAAAATTAAAAGAAATAAAAGTATACCCACAAGAATTAATTTCATATATCTTGGAAGATAAAAATGAAATGATTCATTTTATAAGTAGCCAATTATAAATTGTAATGATTAGATTATCTTTATAAATAGTAATTTGGTAATTTTAAAAAATAAGTCATACAGCAGATGCTATTCAAAAAGCATGGATGGAAATATTTTCAGAGTTATCAAAAAGAAATTATGAATTTGATGATAGAAAGCCTATTCTTGAACGCTATGCAATACAGATGATAAATAAGCATTATTTTGAAACTTGTGTACCAATATTATAACAAAATTCCAATTTAAAGAACTAGATATCAATGGGAGATGAAATAATATGAAAAAAAGATTACAAGTAATAGGATATTTAGGTTTAATAATTTTTATTGTTACATGTATTTTCAATAAAATAGTAAATTTTAGCGATATGTTTTCAGCTATATTAATGATTGGTTCATTTATTATGTTTTTGCCAATGTTAATTGAGGAAATTAAAAGTGTAAGAAAATTTGATAAGTAGAATTCTTTATGTAATTGAAAATTAAACAAATTCCAATTTGTATAGTCTTCTATAAGTATTATTATATCTAAAAATTTAGCTAGTTCAGTTTTAATCATAAGAACAAAGGAAATTCTTTTAAAATTAAGCAATTCTATATTTACAATATATGCTGTAATTGTTTTATGAAAATCTCCTAGTTTGGGTTTTATCCTATATTAATATTATAGTAAAAATAAAAATGTTAATATTGAAACGAAAATCATTAGTATTTTATAGAAACACTTAAGATTTAGCTATCTTAGGTGCTTTTTCTACGCAATTTTAAGTCTTTTTTATTATTCAAAATATAGATTTAATGAAGTAAATAAAAAGTATTTTTTGAAAATTCACCAATGTAGTATTTACAATATATGCTATAATTGATTCATGATAGTAAATTATCAGATGTTATTTTAAATAGTATTAAAAATTTAGTTAGATGGAGAGTAAAATAATGAATTGTTATGACGATACATATTTTTTAGGTAATTGGAATTTTAATGATAAAAAAGGTACTCTTAGTATTGAAAAAATAGGAGAAACATATAAGTGTATTTGGAAAATAGATAGAGAAAACACTCACTATGAGTATTTAGGAATTGGAATGTTTATTGATGGTAAGCTATTTGTATCAAGGTATCTAAATCAAGTTCCTGCAGCTGGAATTGGTATGTATAAGCCAATAGGAGATTTAAGATCAAATTCAGCACTTTGGGCATCTACACAGAATTTTGCTACATTAGGTTCAGGAATTGCATTGAGAAAAGATACAAGTGAAAATTTTGAAGGCAATTATAACGTTAGATACTTTATAAAAGGATATGAATCTCCTGTTTATGATTTAAAGATTATAAAAAAGGAACAAAGTAATAATTTATATGAACTTAATTGGGCTATAAATAATGAAGTTAAATTGCATGGAATTGGCACAATTCATAATCAACAGATGTTTATTGCTTATGGTGGGATAGATTTTGAGTATGAAGTGGTTATTTTAAGTATTAGAAATCAAAGTACATTAAATGGTAAATGTGCTTTATTAAGAAACAATAATCTAACTGAAGAAATTTATATTAAATAATAAATTCAATTTTATTTCTAGAATTATTTATATACAAAAGGAGTAAAACTATGGCTTATAAATTGAAAGAAGTAACAATAAGAACAAATAATTCTGAAGAAGGAACAAAAATGATTAGTGAAATCTGGAGAGATATTACAAGTGGAAAACTGCCCCTTCTTTTTGATAGTGAGAATATATTTCAACAAGGCATTTCGCCAGTTTCAAAATATAGTAACTATTCTAGTGATGAAAGTCAAGATTATGACCTTACCATAATGGCTGTAACATCAGACTTTTTTGAAAAAATGGAAGCAGCAGTAAGTACAGGCTTATATAAAAAATATGTTGAAAAAGATGAAAACGGAGAAATAGGTATATGTGCAAGAAAAGCATGGGAAAAAGTATGGAGTGAGCAAAAATTAGGAAATATAAAGAGAGCCTTTAACGAAGATTATGAGAGCACTGTTCCTAGTGAATATACGAAAGATGGAAAAGCACATTGTTATTTATACATTTCTATTCAGGTAAATATTAGTAAATAGCATTATTATGAGTTAGTTAATTTAGAATTTAACTATTAGATATTTTGAAAGGAATTGACAATGATAATAACGGTATCAGAGAAAAATATTCAAGAAGCAGCAAAAATTCACTCAATATCATGGAAAGATTCACATATAGATTTTTGTAGTAAAGATTTTATTGAAAAACATAATACTGAAAATCAGATTATGTACATACGTAATGAAATTAAACTTGGAAAAATTATGTATATATTAATAGAAAATTATCCCGTTGGAATTGTTTCAGTACATGATAATGTTATTGAAAATCTATATGTATTGCCAAATGAACAAGGTAATGGATATGGAACTAAATTATTATTATTTGCAATTAGTAAATGTAAAAATGAACCTATATTATGGATATTGAATAATAATAAAAGGGCATACAAACTATATTCAAAATATGGGTTTAAAAAAACAGGTAATATTAATATTTTATCTGAAAGTATATCAGAAATAGAGATGAAAAAAAGTCAAAGCTAAATTCCAATTTGTAGAGTTGTCTATAAATATTATCATATTCAAAAATTTACTTTTGATTAAATGTACCATTTAATGCAATGAATTATTACAAAATAAAGAGGAGAAAACTATGAAAAAATTTGATATTAAAAGTATAGTTACAGGCTTAATCATTGGTGTAATAGGAACTTCTGTTGTTTTTGTAGCAGTAGAAAAAATAAAAACAAATACTAAGGCTACTACTATTCCTGTAGTAGAAGAAAAAAAGTCAGAAGCTACTAATAACAATAAGGCTGCTACTATTCCTACAGAAGAAGATACAAAATCAGAAACTATTACTAATGATAAAATTTATTTTAATGAAAATGAATCAAATGAAGAAACTATGGATAAAATCCAAAAAGGCATGGAAATTAAAGCTGATTCTTCAAACAATGAAACAGATGCAGAAGCTATAGAAACCATGAAGAAAACAGGAAATTGGAGTTATATTGAAAAACATATCCCACATATGACTACTAATGGTATTGAAAAAGTGATAGAAATCTATAACTCAAAACATATTAATCCATCTGAACATAAAAAAGCATCTGATTATATAAACAAGTAAATAAAAATGAAACTATTTCCATTTAGTTTTGTAAAAAAGATTAAATTTCACAATTGAGTGGTTTGCTTGTCCATTTACAGTATAATAAACATTATAAATTTCGTCTCTTGCAGTTAGTTTTTCTATATTGTCTACTTGTCCACTTAAATTATTTATATGTTCATATATCTTTTTTTTACAAATTATAGGTCTCAATACTTTTTCATATAATAATAAAAATATAATAAAAAGAACTATGCCTACTGATTTCATAATATACTCCTTTCTTAGTTGAAACAGTACTTTATTTCATATTATCATACCTTGCAAAGTTTCGAAATAATAATACTATTAATGATTGTAATAATTTTTTTAAAGTTTATATAAGACAGAAATGAATAAATGAATACTCATTACATTTATATTAATATATGTTATTAAAGTATTATGGTTTAACAAATGGGAAAGAAGAAAAATTCATTGATAATAAAACAAAGCCAGGGCTTAATAAAAATTAAACCCTAGCTTCACTTAGAAAGACTAGTGTACCTATGGGGATTTTAAAATTATTTTCGGAGTAATCCCCAAATATTATTGTTAAAATCATTGCCCATGAGAATCACCTCTTTCATTAATTATTATGTGCAGTATTAAATTAAATATACATAAATAATTAATGATTATATAATAAATCCAAAAAACTCAAATAATATATGATTTTTATAAAATAAATATAACCAAACACTTATTTTATCCGAATTCATGTCCTGGTATTCCATTATTAACATACGTCTTACCTTCTAATGGCTTGAATCCTGAGATCTCCATGTCTGTTATAACAGGATAGGCATCATGATTATTGGGAAATGTAAAGTTAAGGGTATAATCATTTCCATAAAAAGTAGCTTTTGTTCCATCTCCTATAAAATAAGCTGTATTTGTAAGGAAAATAACCTTTCTATTTTCTTTTCCAGAACTCAACACATTTACTTCATAAACAGTAAAATCAAAAGAAGTATTAGTTACATTAGAAATTACAACTTCAGAATAATTTTTTAAGATATTATCTCCGAAACATCTATCATCAAAATAAGTACCTTCATATAATTTAACTTTACTATTTACTTTGGTTATTTTTTTAGAGACATTATCTTTATTTTTTACTACTTGTTTATTTGGATTTATTTTAGTGGATTTTATAGATTTTGTATTATTTGAACCGGTCTCTTTTTTTTCATTAATACTATTTTGTTTATTAGTAGCTTGTACTTCATCATTAATATCTTTTGAATCATCTTCTAAAGTTTGATTTTCATTAGTATCTTGTACAGGTTTATTGTCTTTTTTATTACTATTACAACCAACTAAAATGAAAATTAAACTTAAACATAATATTAAAATTAAATTTTTCTTCATAATTCAAACTCCTTTGATTTAAAAATTAGCAATTATAATATTATTATAATAGAATTATCTACTTTGTTTGTATTTTTTCTGTAAAAAATTTAAAATATTTACAAATACCAAATAGCCATATTATCTCTTCTACTGTTTTAGAATTTTACTTGAATTAAAATACATATACTACAAAAATTAAATGTGTTATAATTATTTACAATATATATCAGGAAAATTTTTTATATAGTTCATTTAATTGTAAATAAAATGGATATTATTAGTATATTACTGCTTATTGTTGCTGGAACTAGTGTTGGTTGTTGATATTATATTTAATTCTTTAGATTGTATTAATGATAAATAGAATTTATAAAATTAGTAAAAGTGGAGGTATTAAAATGTTTGAATCAAGATGTGGAGTTCTATGTAATAGCTGTAAAAGAAAAGAACAGGTACATTGCAATGGATGTATTAATATGGTTAAGCCATTTTGGGGTGGAGAATGCAAAGTTAAATCATGCTGTGAAAATAAAATCCTTAATCACTGTGGAGAGTGTATAGATTTTCCTTGCGAAATGCTTTCAACCATGGGCGTTAAAGAAGGATTTGATCCAGCTCCAAAGATAGCAAATTGCAAAAAATGGATGAAAGAAAATAAATGAAAAAGAAAGTTATTAAAAAATTCTGCAGGCTCCATATAAAAAGTTTATTTGGTTTGAAAATTCAGCACATTATCCACAATATACTGAAAGTGATAAATTCTATGATTTATTATTGGACATTTTAAACAAAAACATTAAAAATTCTGATGTAAGTGCTAATTATACAGAAAGCTTAGTTAGTTTGGCTTGAAGCATAAGAACAAAGTATTTTTAAGTAATAAAATATGTAACAAAAAATAGAACAGTTTTTGTTATATTTTTTGTTACATTAAATAAATTTTTACTTAAATTATTTCCTAATCTAACTAATTACTATAAAATTATTATAGAACAAAGTGGTTACGTCACGCTTTTTAGTTGAAAGTTAAGGTAGTGTAGGAATAATGATATAGATGTAATACTAAGAGATAGCTTCATTATCCTCTCTGTAATCATTTACATATTGGGCAAAATCCCATTCTTTTAAAAATTTTTCTGTACTGTCATATCCAGATTGATATAATTCTAAGCTTTTTTCCTTTGATATATCAAATTCAGTTGCACCTACTCCTAGTGTTGGGATGCTTATTGTTCTAACTAAATCCTTATCTCTAATATAATTATCTTCACTATTATGACTAAATATGCAAGTGCTTATTACATCATATGCGTAATATAAGAAATTATTTTTGTCTTGTGCCGTATAGCTTAATTCATTTTCATTAAGGTTAAAGCCAAAAGTTGGGTGATCTGGTTTGCCTTCTGTATCAAATATCCATATAGGATAATTAGATAAAATTCCACCATCTACAATAAAGCTTGTTTCTTTACCATATTTTAATTCTACTGGTTTAAAGAAAAATGGAATACTCATACTCATTCTCACTGCTTTTGATATTTCAAATTCCATAGGATCTATTCCATACTTTTTAAGATCATCAGGCAAAATTATCATAGTACTATTAGTTATATCAGCAGCAATTATTTTAAGTTTTGACTTTCCATTTACAGATACATCTTTAAACTTTGTTTTTGATTTTGCTTTAAGAAGCTTGTCTATCCATATTTCAAAATAATCTCCACTATAAAAACCTTTATCTGTAAATAAATTATACATATGAGATGCCTTTTCTAATATATTTCCTGAGCTAAGTATAGATATATTCTTATCTAAGAAATTATTATAATCTGTATTAAGCATAATCTCTTTTACTTCTGCTGCTGTATATCCTACTGCTAAAAGTGCTGATATTATAGATCCTGCTGATGTTCCAGCACATCTTTCTATTGAATATCCTTTTTCTTCAAGTTTAGCTATAGCTCCTACAAAAGCTATTCCTTTAACTCCTCCCCCTTCAAATACTGCATCAAATTTTTTGTTATTGTTCATATTTATCATCCCTTTTTATAAGTTTATTTTTGAAGATTAATTCATTGTGTAATCTTCTATATACTTAAAGGGTTTTTTATTGCAAAATGTAAACTTAATTTTAAAAAGTTAATTTCTTATCCTAGATATGAAAATAAAAAAGAAATTAAATAAATATTCTTTGTTAAAAACTCTATAACCCCCTAATAGTAATATGATAATTCTTGAAATGCTAAAGGTATTATATAAATACCTACTATAAAATATGTTATAATTAACCAATATATAAATATTAATTTAAAATACAGATATAAATAAGGACTACTTATAAAATCTACTGTTAGTAGATTGATTTTATCTATAAAATTCCATATATTTGAAACATATTCTATATGGAGGGATGTATATGGATAAAGAGAAGTTTGGTAAGTTTATTTGTGAATTAAGAAAAGAACAAGGTATGACACAACAAGACTTAGGAAATTAAAAAAGATTATATGTGTTTTTTTAACTTCTATATTTTCAATATGGTTATTAGGTTTTGTGATTAAGTTTATTAGTTCCTGCTTTCCTTAATCCTTATATTTTTCATCTATATTACAACACTTTCCCTAAGCATATCTTTTGAAAAGTAATTTAAATTTAATCCAATATAGTATATAATTGTATTAAAATCAAATATATTCTATGGAGGTACATTTATGACTAGTTGTAATTTATCAATAAAAGAGCGATATAATATTATATTTTTAATCTCCCTATTTATTATTTCATTTAGTGTATTGATTGCAATGATATTGATACTATTTGCTAATTCTTCAGATATTTCAGACTTAAAGCGACCTGTACCATACTTATTACTACCTATATATTTAATTGTTAGACTTGTATTTCTAAAAATAGAAATACATAAAAACATAAAAACAAACAAATTTGAGGAAATAGTTAAATTATTATTATTCATTTATTTTTTAACTATTATATCAGTAAAATTTTTCCCATTAGATAAGGATTGTGTACAAGAGTTATTAGCTACAAATATTCTTTCATTTAGCACCCTATTCTCATTAAAATCTGTAATGATAATCTTTACAAGAAACTTAATATTATTTATGCCCCTAGGATTTTTAACACCTATTATTATAAGTAAAATGAAAAATATATCTAATTGTGCTATTATTAGTCTAATTTTTTCTATAGCAATATATCTACTACAAATAACATTACATTATATTGGTATTTATTTTTTAGTTATAATAAGTTTAGATATGTTACTTAGCAATATAATTGGTGCTCTAATAGGATATGGAATTTATCATTTTATATCCAATCATAATAAAGACGCTATAATGATGTAATTTAATGCATATACATGATTGATCTAAATTTATTTTTTCTATTAATCCATCAACCATTGCAATAGTAGTATTTATATAGTTTTTATAAAACATATAAAAACTATATAAATACTGCTAAAGATCAGTATTATAACTAAAAAGAACTAGAAAAAAATACTTTTATATTTTTTTCTAGTTCTTTTAATAAAATCTTAATCTTTTTTACACAAATCTCACTGCATTCCCATTCTATTACTTCTTTCAGTTTATTAAGTGTATACCATGATAAAAAACTTAATCAATAGTCACTTTATTTCTTCATATTTGCAAAATATAGAAACTATAGGAGTCATAAAAATTATCCAACCAATATAGAATAATATTATTCCACAACCAATTAAAGGTATTAATTTAGATTGCATAAGTATTGGCATATACAATATTGCACATATTATTAATCTTGAATACCATATCACTTTATATTCAATTGAGCATTTTTCACATTTAATCTTCCAATTCCAAACAGACTTTAATACCTGTTTATAACTAAATTTATTATTGCAATTAGGACATACATGTTTCATATACTTTTTATCCTCCTATATTTATAACTTAATAATATTCATGTCTTCTAATTGTAATTACTAACCAGTTAAAGTATTATATTTTATTTTCATCACAATTAGTAAATATTTCCCAGAAAATATTATAACATTATATTTAAATAAATAACAAAGTGGTAGATAAATAGTTGAATATATATACCATAAACATATATAATTAAATACAAATATAAAGCACATCAATATGCCTTATGTGCTTAAAAGTAGGTGCATATCATGATTGAATTATTTAAGAGTAATATAGAAAAAAAGTTTAATATAAAATTTAAAAAGCTAACTAAAAAAAACTTTGATCATTTCTTTAAAAGCTTAATCTCTGAATTAGAGAACATTAAAGATATTGAAAAAAGAGAATTAATAGTAAAAAATATATGTTCAAATGTTAAAAGAACTAAGGCTAGATGGATAAAGAAAATACTTAATACTAAAGATAGTGAATTCTCAAAAAGTATTGAATTTGCTGAGATTCAATATAAAAAAGTTTTAAATAAAGAAATTTCACTTAAAAAATTTAAAAGTTATTTTGACTGTGAAAATGTAGATATATATAAAGAAAAATCCTTACATAAATTAGATACATGGAAAAAAGATACTAATTCATTACTTACTGAATTTATATATATAGATGATTTAAATAAACTTGCTATTACAAGTGCATTTAAAAATGATATTCTTATTGAATTTTCTAAGTTTTGTGAAAATCAGGAAGCTGCTTTAAGCAATACTACTAAAATTCCTAGTATTTTATCACAAATACCTATAGACACAACTTCACGCACATATTTCTTAACTGATAAGCAAAAAAAAGATTTAGATACATGTACAGATATAGATGAGTTTTCAACTATTGATAGATATATAATGATTGGAGAAGATGAACAAAACGAATTATTACTACAACTAGAACAAAAAACATATCTTCAAATCAAACATGATGGTAATTCAGAAAAGGTATTAGACTTATTAACTCAAATTGCTTTGATTAAGTCTGTAAAGTACTTAAATAGATTAGATGTTAATATTATCAGTTATTATTACACTCATTTTCATAAAATAGTTCTTGGTGAACCTATTATAAAGAGTATATATCAAATAACTTTAGATTTAGGTCTTGCAAATACAATTAAAAATTATGATGCAATTGAAAGCTCTATTGCAAAGTTAGGTAGTATAAACCTATCATATAAAATAGAAGGAAACTCTATAAATGGAATCTTTCTAGAAAGTTCTATATATGAAAGTAATGGAGTACGTATGGCTAAAGTTTACCTTGGAAGTATTTTAAAAGAGCTTATATTAAAGAAAAGTACTCTAGAATATGATGGTGATATATTTAATTCATTAGGGGCAGATGCACAGCAACTTGCAATTTGGCTTCAAAAAAGAAGATATAAGTGTGCAATAACAAATGCTGATTATAATGAAACCATAAGTCTTTCTAAGTTTTCTACAGCAATCTACTGGAATACAAAACGTATAGATAGAAAAAGAAATAGGATTATAACTGCACTTAATGAATTAGAAAATAGTAATATAGTTGTTTCAGCTTCTTTATATGATAAAAAGAATGTTTCTTTTGAAATAAAGTACATTCCGTTATCTTCTAAAGAACTACTAAGACTTCATATTGATCCAAGTAACAACAACGTTATTGAACAATCAAATACAAATTTTATTGAATAAATTCCTCTATCCATGAGCTTTATCCAATAGCTAGCATCTGTAATTTCATAACAGATACATACTCCTGGATGTAGTACTTCTTGTGTGTATAACAATTTCTAATCCCCAGTTGGCTAATAATTTTGTTTATACTATAAAACATATTAAGATAAATAACTAATCAGTATGCTAGTTTATTTAATTTCATATACCTAATATCAATATTTATTTAAAACATAGCTAATAATTTAAATGCTAAGTACTAAAAACAAGTACTTAGCATTTTTTAATTATTCTTTTTAACTGTTCATTGTTAATCAAAATGTATTCTTAACCATTTTATTCCCTTAAATATAAATTAAGTAAAGATAACCATTAAATATACGATAATAATGATTATAGTTGTAAAAATATTAAAATAATAGTTTTTATGTAAAATAAAATTCATATTTAATAAAAAAGTAAAATATAAAGTGATTTTTATATACTTATTGGTAATAAATTTAAGTGTTAATAAATCAAGTAAAGTGTGAGAATTTTCATTTAAATTAAGTTATATCTTAAAGCATAGTTAACAGAAATTAAAGAAAGAGAGGGTACCATGGATCAAAGAGTAGATGAAAAGATATTAGATTTTATAAATGAAGCAGAAAAGAGAGAGGCAAAAAAAGATATTTGCAGTGGGCCAGTAAAAATCGGAGAGAGATATTATGAATTTGGTGAAAGTGAATTCTTTGATGAAAAGTTAAAGATATATATACCAAAAGATTTTGATGATATGTCACTAGCAGCAAGGAAGCTTAAATATCCATCAGAAAACAGACCGGAAATAATTAAATGTAATGAAAAAGGAAACATATGTATAACATTAAATATCATTGATAGTCCTTTAGATGAAGAGCATGTTGAAGAATTAAAAAATGGAATGAAAATGATTATTAAAAAAACAAATCCAGCCAATGTATTTTATGAAGATGGAGTATTAAAAGTTCATTCTAAAAACATAGGCTTTTTTGATTTCAAAAGTTATGCCATAGATGATTCTTTATATAATTTAATGTTTTTCCTTGAATTTAAAGAAAAGACTTTAATGGGAACCTTTAGCTGCTTATATAAGGAATGTGAAGAATGGAGAGATATTGCTTTTCAAGTTATTAAAACTATAAGAATAATAAAGCAAGGGGATGAAAATTAATGATTGAAGAATATATGCATACTGCAGGAGACATTTTAGTAGAACCTTATAAGTTTCAGAAAATATCAAAGCTTAAGATCATTAGAGAATTAAATGAACATGGAAAACTTTATATTAGTGGAATCATAAGCGATGAGAATGTAGATAAGTACGTTGAGGAAGCTGGTGCAGATGAAACTATTAAGGTGTTAGTAAAAGATGATAAAGAAAACACCATAACTTTATTTGAAGGACTTGTAACTAAAGTTTGCATTAAAGCAAAAAATCATGTAAGAACTTTAGAAATAGAAGCTTTAAGTAAAACATTTTTAATGGATATAAGAAAAAACAATGGTTCATTCCAAAATTCAAATCTTACTTATGGTGATATTTTTAATCAAAAAAATAGTGGATATAGTGATATTACAATTGTAGATAATGTTACCAATGAAACTAAAATAGATGGGTTTATAGTTCAATATAAAGAAACGGATTGGGAATTTTTAAAAAGATTAGCTTCATATTTTAATGTAGCATTAGTACCTGAATGCCGATTATCAGGAATAAAGTATTCCATAGGGGGAGCTGGTGAAGCCGTAGTTTATGATATTGATGAATTTAATTATTCAATAGAAAAGGGATTACAAGAATATAACATAAAATCTTCTAATGAAGATTATGAGCTAAATGATGTTAACCTAATAAGTTATGAAGTAATAACTAATAAAATACTTGGCTTATATAATGAAGTGAATTTCAAAGGAAGAAAACTTTTAGTATATAAATGTGAAATTGAAATGGTAGATGGAATACTTTCAAATAAATATATCTTAAGAGATGAAAATGGAATGAAAGTAAGAAAAATTTATAACAATAATATAGTTGGTGTTTCCCTTGAAGGAAGAGTGTTAGCTACTGAAAAAGATAGGGTAAAAGTTTCTTTAGAGATTGATGAAAGTTCGACAGAAAGTGAAGATGCAAAATGGTTTGAGTATGCTACTGTATTTTCATCACCAGATGGTACTGGATGGTATTGTATGCCTGAAGTTGGAGATGCAATAAGATTATATTTTCCAGATAACGTTGAAAGCAATGCCTATGCTATAAGTTCAGTTAATTTACAATCAAGTAATTCATCTAAGCGTAGTGATCCTTCACGAAAGAGTATTGGAACTAAATATGGAAAAGAAATAGTAATGAGCCCTGGTGCTGTTGAGATAATAGGAAATGGGAATTTGCTTATGAGATTAACAGATGATGGAGGAATAGAAGTAAATAGTGATAAAAGTATAGTAATGAATGCCGGAGAAGATGTATCAATAAGTGGAGGTGGAAAGGTAACAATACAAGGTGATGCTGGAATTAATTTAACTCAATCAGGAGCAAATATAATAATACAAGATGATGTAATAATGAGTGGAGGAAAAGTAAATATCCAAAGTTAGGCACATTTTTAAAAATGGCTATGTTTTAAAACAGTATTCACTTAAAACATAGCGAAAAAATAACAAGTGAATATACTAATTTATTTTCAACTTGTTATTTTATCTCATGTGCCTTAGGGAAATTTATAGGTGTTAAAGAAATGATAATACGAGCTGATAAAGAAAAGGTATTAAAAGAATTTGAAGAAAAGTATGTGCACAATAGATATATTACTGAATTTGAAAAAATAATAGAAAGATATAAAACTAACAAAGAAAGTATTAAAGAGAGATTAACTTCAAAATTTAATTCTATATGTACAGAAGCTATTTTACTTCAGGAAAAAGAGCTAAAAGGAGAAATAAGCTCTATCTATTTTTCAATGCTTAGAACAAAGATTCTTGAAAATAAAGGGCAATGGAGAATTGACTTATATGATAAAAATTGGTTTTTAGATAAAGAAGAATGTTCAATAAATATAGATTTAGATTTTATTTATGAATCTTTATTTAATCATATGAAAGAACTTTCAGATAAGAAAAAAGAATATGGAAGAACTATTAAAGAAAAAGATATAGAAATTATAAAGCTAAGAGAAGCAAATACTTATCATTGTTTTGCTTTATATATAATTAGGGATATGTTAAAAAGTTTTTTAGAATGTACAGCATATAAGAAAATGAAAAAGACAGAAGACATAGTTATTATGGGAGGAGAATACATGGATGCTGCAATTACAATATATTCTGAAAATGTGCGTTAATAAAAATATCACCATATGTTTTAAATGAATTTCTCTGTCCATAAGCTTTATACTAAAATATCAACACTATTTTAAAACATAGCTAATTATTAAAATTTGTTAATTGCATATAAGCATGGAAAGGAAAAGGATGGATTATTTTTTATTAAAACAGGATGAAGAGTATACAAATGCGCCAATGTTGATGGACGTATTCAAAAATATTGATGTTAGAAATATCAACTTATTAAATGCCCATAAAATTGAAGATATTGTTATTTTTAATGTTAAATGCACTGATGAAACAGAGTTTTTAGATATCCTAGATAGAAATCTATTTCTTATTTCAAAAGAAATGAAAAAAATAATTGAAAAGTATGATTCAGAAATTTTATTTAAAACCATTCCTTTAATAGATTTACCACATGAAAGACAAGAAAATTATTATATGCCAATATTTGAAGAAATAGAATGTTTAAGTGAAAAATCTGAATTAAATTTAAATAAAACTGTAGTAAAAAAAATTATATTAGATAAAGAAAAAATTAGAAATAAGAAAATTTTTAAGATAAAAGAAAGCTCAAAAACCTTAGTAGTAATAAGACTAGACGTTGCTGAAAGTTTGCTTAGAAGGGAATTTAAAGGAATGTGTTTAGAAAGATTAGAAATTGATGATTAAAATCTATCTTTTAAAACATTGTTAATATTCTAGAATATCAACATTTAAGTAAAATATAGTCTTAATTAAAAAATAGGAGATGATAAATGTGGCACAGGCATATGTAGTTAGAGGAGCTAAAATGAAATGTAATAAAGGAAGCCATAAAAAAAGAATAAATCTTCCCGTAAGTCATGGAACATATTCAAATGGAAATCCAATGATGAATGAAAGTGACAATGTGGTAGGTAAAAATATAAGTTGTTTCGGAGTATGTAAAGGGAGCTGTCCTTCAAGTGAAAATGTTACTTTAACAAAAGAAAGAGGTGGTACAGTAACGGGAAAAAAATGCAAGGTAAAGATATTAAAAGAGTGGATGAATACTAAAGAGGATACTTTAGTTGATGGAGAACCAGCATTAACTACAGATTCAACTTTGATATGTGCATATGGAGGAATAATAAAGTTTGTTACAGATGGACAATAGTAAAAAATTATAAAACTTAAGGGGAAAAATATATGGGAGAAATTAATAGATTAAGGGTGAAATCACCATATGAGTTAATGAAAATAGCAGATATAAAAATTGAAAATAAACCTAATGAACATGGATATTTATATTTAAAATGTTTAATAGATGACAGTATAAATTTTAATTCTGCTATAAAAGCTTCCACAGAAGATGAAATATGTATTTATGAAGAACTAGTAGATATAGATAATGAGAACAAAAGTACAAGCAGTGATGAAAATACAATAAACATAAATGAAGTTAATGAAAGAAATAGTATAAGATTATTTAATGGAATAGTGCAAAATATTAGGACAACCAATGTAAATGGAATATATTATTTAGAAATTCAAGCTTTAACTTCAAGTTTTAAATTAGATATAAAGGAAAAAAGCAGATCTTTTCAAAATGTTGATATGACTTATGATGCTCTTATAAATGAAATATTAAAAGATTATTCAGGGTATACTTTTACTCAAAATATAGGGAAAGGACAAAAAATAGATAAGCCATTATTTCAATATAAGGAAACAGATTGGAACTTTTTAAAGAGGATAGCAAGTGAGTTAAAATCAGAATTATACTGTGATATAATAAATTTGAATAATATGTTTTATTTTGGAATACTCCATGAACATAGCTATGAATTAAATGATAATATGGACTATGAAGCTTTTAAAGATATTAAAAAATTTCATGAAGCAGGTGGATATAATGCAGGATATGATGATACTGATTATTTCTATTATGAAATAAAAAGAAGATACATATTTCACATTGGCTCAGAAATTTATTATAAGCAAAAAAAGTTATATATTAGAGAATATGAAGCTTATAAAGATAAAGAAGAAATATTCTATAAGTATAGGTTATGTAGAAAAAATGGGGTATGGCAAAGTATAATTTACAATAATCTTTTAAATGGAGCTACTCTTGAAGGAAAAGTTCTTGCAGTAAAAGAAGAGTTAATAAAGCTTCATTTAAATATAGACGAAAATCAAAGTGAAGAAGAAGCTTTTTGGTTTAGATATGCACCACCATCAGTAAACATAATGTATTCAATGCCAATCATTGGAGAACGGGCAAGGCTTTATTTTCCAAACCAAGATGGTGGAGAACCAATTGTTACAGGTTGCATAAGAAAAAATGGAGATACTTGTGAAGGTACATCAGATACAACAAATAGATACTTTGCTTCAGATCATGGAAGTGAAATAGCAATGCTTCCAGGAGCTTTAAATATAAAAGGTGGAAGTAAAGAGCCATTAAGTATAAATTTTGAAGATGAAACAGGGGTAACTCTTACAAGTCCAACTGGATTAAACCTAAATGCAGGTGGAGAAATAATAATAAGAACAAAAAACAACATAAATATAAGTGCCCAAAGCCAAATATTAATGACCAAAGGAAATACAGAAAATGGAGTCTCAATAGAAGGCGAATTCCATATAAAAGGTAATAACGTAATAAAAAATGGAAGCTGTAGAGAAACTTATGCTCCTTTTCCGGAAGGAGATGAATAAGTATGAATTTTAATATTGGAAATTTAGTAAGTGGTGCTGTAGGGGGAATAGCAAAAGTAGCAACTGCAGGAGTTAACGCATTATCACCGGTAGCTCAAAGTGGTGGAATTCTTGGAGGCCTTGCTGGAGCTGCTGGATCGGCTCTTTCTGGAGCTATGGCTGCACTTGGAGTTGTAGATGTTGACGAAGATGGAGAACTTGACATTTATGATGATGAACTGTTTGAAAATGTATTTAAATTAATTGTTGGGGCTTCTATAGTAACATTTGGTTTAGGTTCATCAGAGAATGATTGTGATAGTAATGGTGACAATATAGTGATTTCAGGAAATTATGTATCTGAAGGTGGAAAATATGTTAAGAGAAGTTTCATAGAAACTGCAATAAAAAGAATTAAGGATTTAAAGAATCAAGAGAAAGATGATATAACATGGATAATTGCAGATTCAGGATATAATGAAAAAGACAAAATAAAAATACAAAACTTTGCATTAGAAAATGGCGTTAAAGTAATGTTTATAAGTGATAAAAAACAATTGGCAGATTATATAAACAACGGTGAAAATCCCAATGGAGAAATTATTGAAGATAGAAAGGAAAATAAAATATCAACAGTTACTGTTTTTGCTCACGGTTCTTATTTAGCATATGGTAACGAGTTTAAATTAGCATTAGGATATAAAGATGAAGAAAAACCCAATTTGAATATTAATAGTGATGATTTAGAAAATATGAATATAGATAATCACGCGTTTTCATCAGATTCACAGACGTGGTTTGAGTCATGTAATACAGGTACAATTACAGAAAAATCAAAGGATAATAAAAGTTTTGCACAAGAATGGGCTGATGAAACAGGTTCAAAAACTATAGCACTTGCAGATGGACGGACTGACTATCAAGATATTAATAAACGTGATAATTGGTTAGATAATTATATATGGTTAATGGAAGATAGATTTCGAAGAAGATTAAAAAATGAAGAATTTACTATGAATGGATGTGAAAATTATCCTATTAAAAGTTCTGCATATGGAAGTGAACATTCTCAATGGAAAATATACAAAGCAGGTGAAGAGCCAAAAAACATAGATGAATCACAAATAAAAGGGGAAGTAGTAGAATGAAAGAAATAATAAAAATAATAATTTTAACTTTATTATCTATAATTATATTTTTAATATTAATAGGAACTTTTGCTATGACAGCGACAGTTAAAAAAGTTACAAAAGATATAAAAATAATTGAAGGAACTAAAGAGCCTTTAGATATTAACACTAGTGAGATATACTGTGAATATATTCCTGGTGGTGAGCTTGGAGATTGGGTAGTAATAGGCCAAGATGGGGTTTTATTTCACCATGATAATAAGAAACTGGAGGAAATAATTGTTATAGGGAATGTACCTAAAGAAATAAATCATTATATATTGCGTAATATATTTATATTTGAAGGAAAATATTTAGGTGTAAAAAAGGTAAAAGGATGTAATTATGATTTTAAAACATTTAAAGCTGAAAATTGGTTTATAAACTATCCAATAAAAAGAATTCCAGCAGAAAAATATTATCCTAAAGATGGATTAAGTTTATTAGATATACTTGGTGAAGAAGTAATGCCTGTTCGTGAAATAGTAGAAGATGAGAATTAAGTTAAATTTAGAATTTTTCTAAAAAAGCATACACTATTTATTATTTTAACTGACTACAATTTTGTGGTCAGTTAAAATTTACTTTAAAATTAAATTCTAAGGAATATATTTTTAAAATTAAAATGAAGAAGAAGTCTACAGGAGCTTTAAATATAAAAGGTGGAAGTAAAGACCCATTAAGTATAAATTTTGAAGATGAAATAGGGGTAACTCTTACAAGTCCAACTGGATTAAACCTAAATGCAGGTGGAGAAATAATAATAAGAACAAAAAACAACATAAATATAAGTGCCCAAAGCCAAATATTAATGACCAAAAGAAATACAGAAAATGGAGTCTCAATAGAAGACGAATTCCATATAAAAGGTAATAACGTAATAAAAAATGGAAGCTGTATAGAAACTTATGCTCCTTTTGAAGAAGGAGATGAATAAGTATGGACTTTAGTAAATGAATGAATTATATTTTAGTTCTTGTAATTCCACTAATCCTGATACACAAAGCATTTGATGATGTTGTTGATGCAAATGAGACAACTGGATGGGATGGGGGAACAGTATATGTTTATAATGATAAAGAACGAGAGAAATCAGAAGAGGTTGCAGGAGGAGAAGGATGGCTAAAAGATTGGGAGTATAAATTTACTGATAAGGGTTTATTAATATATCTCACTTCATCTAAAGGGCAGCCAACTTAGTGGAAATATGGCACAGCAGTACTAAAGTAAGAATTTTCGAAAGTGTAGATACAGAGAGTATTGATACCATTTCGATTTTATATATTGGTGGAATATTTAGTACTGAAGATAAAAATGATATATTAGAAATTATGAATTATCTAAAGAACGTACAGTTTTCTGAACGTTCTAACTGCAATGCACCTAATACTACTCCAGATGTTATAATAGGATTGAGTGACAGGGATGACCATAATATTTTACTTTTACAAATTTATGGTGATTTGGCTAGAGTTACACCTGCACAAGAGATTGATTATACAATTCCAGATGGTTTTTATAGAGAAATTGAAAGTTTATGTAAAAAATATGAAAAGAATAACAAGTAATTATTATATGATATATCTAATTGGATTACTTTAGGAAGTGTAGATATGGTAAGCTTAGTGCAGAGGAATTAAATAATTATATTAATTTGAAACAAAAAGTTAAAGATTATATAGTGGCAAATTCAAAGAAACTTAGCAAATCTAATACAACTATGGTTTCTAAAGTATGGGATACATCTAAGCAAAAAGTTAGTGATAGTTACATTGGACTAAGTGGAAAGAAGAATTTGAATAAATTTTTAGATAACTTACAATCTCAAAAAAACTCAATGTATCTTCATGAAGATATTATAGAAGGAATTAGAGAATTAGTAGCAAGGAAAGGCGTAGAAATAAATGAGGAAGCTTTAATGCATGCTAATAAAGGATATTTAACAAATGCTGATAGAGAGTATTTAAGCACTATTTTAAAGGATATATCTCAAAGGCCTTGGAATGTTTTGAATTGTGGTGATGTAAGAGCAGTAAATGAAGCTCTTATAAAAGGAGCAAACAAATCAGATTTAATGGGTGCTTCTTACAATGTAGGTAAACAAATATTTGAAATGAGATGTAATAATTGTGAAATAACAACTAAAGGAACACAGTGGTATCTTCAGCAAGCAGAACCATATAAGCAAAATATGTATTAAGTGATAAATAATACAAAACAGGAATAGTGCCAAGAATAAATTATTAGTAGGAGGAACAAATGCATAAAAAAGAGGATTTTAAAGATTTAAATATGTTAGAAGAGGTAGCATACAGTATAGCATGTCTAGAGAAATTATGTCTAGAGTGGAATATAAAGAGTAAAAAATTAGTTGCATGCATAGAAATTTTTTGGGGTTTTACAAAAAAAGATATTGATTGTTGGGAAGAAGATATTTATAGCATTAAACGTAATTCAAAAAATATTGAAAGATATGAATTAAACAATATTGATGAAGAAAAGAAGCAGAGTATAGCTAATATTATTGATAAGATATTAAAAATTAGTTTAACTAATTTATATACAAGATATTCATATAAAAGTGCAGTAGAAGATATACTAAGCATTGAAAAGGAGTTAGAAAAAAGTAAAATAGATTGTCCTGATTTAAATGATTATATGAGAAATGAAAAACTAAGACAAAGTGATTTTATCAATTTAAGATATGATAAGTATAATTTGACCAATAGTATTTCATTTAAAGAAAAGTAGAAAGATGGTGAGAAAATGGAAAGCTTAGATTTTAATAATATATCTATAAGAGGAAGGTTTGTATTTTCAGTAGATTGTTTGCTTAAAGTAATTAATAAATTCCAACTAGTAAGTGGGCTGGATACATTTGTATTGAATTTGTTAGAATTTACAAGTTCATCTAAATTGGAATTATGGGAAATGAAAATAAAATTATTATTACCAGAAGAATTAAATAATAATACTCTTTCTTATGATTTGGATTATGATGAAGACATAGATGTAGAAGAGCAACAGTTTTTGACAGATGTATTTTTAGAAGTTTTAAGTGTTGGAATGGCAAATTTATATAAAGAGTTTGAAAATGATATAACATTGAATCATATTAATAATATAGTAAATTTACTAAATAAAAATAATATAGATTTACCAAGTATTGATAAAATAAAATTTTCAAAAGTCTCAGAAAACGATGGATGGGGAAATACATTTGATTGTGAAATTGGATATGATGATAATTATGAGTATGAAATGCATTATATTGTAGATATAGTAAATAGTTAGTTGATTATTTTTTGTAAGAGTTAGTGAATGCATAATAATAAAGTTAACTGCAAAAATAAATACAATGTGAATATTAGCTAAATGTATAATATTAATAATGTGGTGAAAAGATGAAATGAATCAGCTGAAAATTAAGTAGGCTGGTTCATTATTTTTTAGTGGATAATATATGCAGTCAATTGATAAAGCAGTTCCTAGTTAATAAATACCAATACCTTTAAGAGCAAGTAAAACAAGGATAACATAGATAAGTAACATGATACACGAAAAAATCTTAAGCTAAATAATTCCACTTAAAAACTAATGGAATTCATAACAATAATATATATAAGATAAAAAGATATACAATCACTGAAAAATAAAAAGAAGAGTTCGTAAAAACTTCATTTAAATATAGACGAAAATCAAAGTGAAGAAGAAGCTTTTTGGTTTAGATATGCACCACCATCAGTAAACATAATGTATTCAATGCCAAGCATTGGAGAACGGGCAAGGCTTTATTTTCCAAACGAAGATAGAGGAGAACCACTTGTTACAGGTTGCATAAGAAAAAATGGACATACTTGTGAAGGTACATCAGATACAACAAATAGATACTTTGCTTCAGAGCATGGAAGTGAAATAGCAATGCTTCCAGGAGCTTTAAATATAAAAGGTGGAAGTAAAGAGCCATTAAGTATAAATTTTGAAGATGAAACAGGGGTAACTCTTACAAGTCCAACTGGATTAAACCTAAATGCAGGTGGAGAAATAATAATAAGAACAAAAAACAACATAAATATAAGTGCCCAAAGCCAAATATTAATGACCAAAAGAAATACAGAAAATGGAGTCTCAATAGAAGGCGAATTCCATATAAAAGGTAATAATGTAATAAAAAATGGAAGCTGTAGAGAAACTTATGCTCCTTTTCCGGAAGGAGATGAATAAGTATGGACTTTAGTATTGGAAATTTAATAAGTGGTGCTGTAGGAGCAGTAGCAATATCAGGAATTTCTGGAATGCTTTCATCAGTTGCTGGAGCTGTTGGATCGGCTCTTTCTGGAGCTATGGCTGCACTTGGAGTTGTAGATGTTGACGAAGATGGAGAACTTGACATTGATGATGATGAACTGTTTGAAAATGTATTTAAATTAATTGTTGGGGCTTCTATCGTAACATTTGGTTTAGGTTTACCAAACACAAAAAGTAATTGTGATGATTCATCTGAAAATATTAAAGAAGTTAATCTAAATTTAGAAAAGAGATATATTTTAGAAAAAACATATGTTCCTCCTAAAAAAACATATATTTCTGGAGAAACATATATAACAAAAAAAACTACAGGTCTTGAACCAATACCAGAATATATGAATGATAATATAAATCTTCACAAATTACCTGGAGAATATAAACTTGAATATTTAGTTAAAGGCGTTTATGATAGCTGTATATTGCCATTTAAGGATCATATGACTTTGGTTGGTAACTGTTATGGTTTGACACCAGAATATGCAGAACTTTATGGAGATTTTTCAGCAGGAATGTTGGCTGAAACTGAATTAACAGTATCAATCACTGGTATTAAATCTGCTAAAAACATAATATCGGGTAATTTTAATTCTGAGAGTGAATTTATTGCTGGAAGTGGTATTGGAAATTTAGGTAAGACCAGCTATGTGAAGTCAAGCGAAATATCTGAAAAAACTATAAAAGAATTGAGAAAAAAATGGGGACAAAAAGGTATAGATGCTTTTGAAAAAGCAAAAAATAAAGGTATTGTTGGAGCAGAAGGACAAAATGGAATTAAAAAATTAAAGGGCCCAGGAATTAAGAAGGGAACTAAGATATATAATTATGAAATAAAAGTTAAAAATAAAGAATATGGAGACTATAGAATCTTAGGATATGAAGATGCGGAAAAGATAGTATTTGATTATTTTAGAAGAGGAATGCATTAGGAGGTTAGTATGAATTTAGAAGAATGGTTACTTAGGCATAATATAAAAGATATGACTATGAAAGATTATAATAATTATATTTATTATTATAAACAAGAAGAGCCAGAGGAATATAGTACAATATTTGGAAATAAAAATGAAGATAAAATTAACATAATATTTCATAGTGTTGCATATGTTATAAATTCATGGCAAGAGTATGATACAGATGATGGAACATATAAATATATATCATCAAAAATAAGACTAGAGTATAGTGATGAAGAATTTGCCGAATATGAAGTAATATACGGCTTAGATGGTGAATATCATGATGATTATTTTAGATGTATATAATTTATCATATAACAAATAAGGATATTAATAATGAAAAATTTTTAATAGTCTTATAGAAAAATATAAATATTTAGATAAGGATTATGAAATAGGTTCATAGTCCTTATTATTTCTCATAATCGCATAAACAATATGAGTCAATATAGAAATATGTAGTGGATTCACAACATGATAGATTTGAAATGTTAAATGCTAAAGGAAAACATCAAGGAGAAGTAAATTTTGATTTCGAACAAACAAAGCCAGCTGATAATTCAGGAGAGCATAATCTTAAAATGAAGTAAAGGGTGATGGAATATGGAAAAACTATTAAATGATGAAGATGGAATATTTGCATATGTAAAGGTATCCAATACTAATGGTGCAAATATAAATGCTATTAGTTCTATAGATGAGGCAGAAATATAATATTGGTAAAGGAAAAACTATGATTAAGGATAAATATACTATTGATATTGATAGAAAGGAGGCGGTGTTTGTCAAGAGAGTTGTCGTATGAAATTTTTTTAAAAATTTATATGACTACCCTTTTATTTACTTACATTTTAGTAATAAATTTGAAGTAAATAGTCAAACAAATCTAGAATTATATAATATGTATAATTTTACATTAAACTATTTTTAGCTTATCCTTGATTTCATCAGTCGGATTAAGCGCTACTTTTTCAGGTGGTGTCCAATTTCTTATTCCTTTATTAAATCTAGATGGATTAAGTGCTCTAGCAGCCTCATAAACTTTTATTCTATTATTCATAATGCTTTCTGTTTCACCATTATGTCTGCTGTTAGGAGTCATAAATTTTAGTCCACTATGATAATGTTCATTGTTATACCAATTAACAAAGCTAGAAACCCATTCTCTGGCATCTTCTATGGTAGCAAATCCATCCTTGGGATATCCCGGTCTATATTTCATAGTTTTAAATTGTGCCTCTGAAAACGGATTATCATTGCTTACTCTAGGTCTTGAATATGAAGATATTACTCCTAGTACTTCTAATTTAGCCTTTAGAGTATATGATTTCATAGGAGCACCATTATCAGAGTGAAGAACTAGGGGTTTTTGATTATTCTTAATTTTAACTTTTTCCGATAGCATAGCTCTTTCTACTAACTCTGATGCAAGTTCACCATTTTCTTCAGTCCAAACCTCCCAAGCAACTATTTTTCTACTAAAAATATCAATAACCATATATAGTTTATAATAGATTCCTCTAGTATATGTATTTAACCAAGTTATATCCCATGTCCAAACTTGATTTGGACCATCTGCAATAAATGTAGTTTGTAACTTTACTCTTTCAGGCGGTTTAGTGTGCATTCTATGATGTTGCATATTTTCAGCTCTAAGTATTCTATAAAAGGTTGATTCTGATGCAATATAAATTCCTTTATCAGCTAGTTTAGGAACTATTTGCGATGGTGGTAAATCTGCAAATTCTGGTCTGCTTACAGTATTTAAAACACTTTGATATTCTTCCTTAGAAAGCTTATTTTTAGGCACTGGTCTTATACATGTTTTTCTTTTATCTTCTTTCACCGAGCCGTGCTTGCACCATCTTTCAAAAGTTCTTTTGCTTATACCAACAACATCACAAGCTGGTATTAACCTAGCTCCATTTTCATTAGCTTCTTTTATCAGCTCTACAATAATTCTGCGATCTTCAATGCTGATTAATCTTCCTCGTTTTCCCCGAAAATCGCATCTAACTTTTTTCTAAGAACTAGTAATGCTGCTGTTTCAGCTAAAGCTTTTTCTTTTCTTCTAAGGTCTTTTTCAAGTTCCTTAGCTTTTCTTTTTTCTTCTTTCAATTGTTCTTCTAATGCTGAAGATTTGTTAATAATTTTAGCACCGTCATTTGCTGCTAGGCAGCTAGAACGCCATTATTTTATTTCAGCAACATATAGGCCATTCTCTCTGCAGTATTTTCCTAAATCACTCTCTGACATTGTGTATGTTTCCATAACAATTAAAAATTTCTCTCTTGATGATATTGTTTTATTAGATGTGGTAATACCTTTTATTTTAGAAACCGATGCTTTACTTTTCCAAGTAGCAAGAGTTGATTGACTTATTCCAGTTTCTAATGATAATTTTGAAGGCGAAATACTTTCAGGCGGTAACATCCTTGCTATTAACTTCTCTTTTTCTTCTTTTGTATATTTTCTATTTTTACTATTATCTCTTGTCATAGATTATCTCTCCTTATTGTATCTCTTACGAGAATAACATTAATTACTCTCTACGACAACTATCTTACCACCCAGGGATATGCACCACCATCAATAAAATATAAGAAATAACTTTAAAATTTCCAATTTTATTAGGATTTTATCTGACTTTTTTTATTTTCGTGCACAGAATCTACGTATCTGAGTGGAAACTTATCAGGAATTTACGTATCTGAGTGGAATTTTTCCTTACTTAACTGGAAATTGTCCTTTTTTTGCAGAAAATCTACATATTTCAGTGGAAAATTAAAATTTTTTAAAAAAATTTTAATAAATTTTTATGGAAATTTTTAGGATATTAGAACCTATCTTGCATAGAATCTACGTATCTAAGTGGAAAAATATCTTCATTCCTTTTAAATTCCCTTTCTCTTGCATAGGATTTACGTATCTAAGTGGAAAAATTACATGAAAAGTTTATGAATTTAATAAAAATAAAAATATTGAAAATTCAAAAAACGCTTTAAACCCACTCTATGACTAGCTTCAAGCCTTGTGTCCTATGATTTACGTATCTAAGTGGAAAAATACCCTCTAGGTCGCATTCCTTCGTCAGACCTTGCACAGAATCTACGTATCTAAGTGGAAAAATCGCCTGTTTTGCATTATTTAGCTTTATAAAATACAATAAAACATATACTTTTTTAAGCTAAGGGAGGTGAGAAAGAAATGGCCACTAAACTATATAATTCACATTTATCTAAGATAATATTTGAATGTAATGAATACTATATTCTTGATACATATATATCTTTAGCTTATATATCTAGTGAAGTAAATTCAAAATATCTTATACAAACATTTAGTGATTCTAAAGCAGATCTTATAAATCTTGTTAGAAGAAATATGAATGCTTCATACAAGACTATATTTAATTGCATAGATAAGTTAATAGATAAGTGTATTTTATCTTTTGATAAAGAATTAAATAGTTGGGTTTTAGTTGATATGGAGAATATGACTAAATCAAAATACGATTCTAATGATGAGTCTTATATGGATTTAACAGGTTATACTAACATAAGAAATTTCTTTTTCACCGAAGAATTTAGAAAAATGAAAGCTAGGGAAAAAAGGATTATTATATATATGGCACAGTTATGCGATTCTAAAGCATCTAAGTTCCATGATAGTTTTTCTATGAATCTTTTAAAGCCTAATAGTTCATGGATGAAGGTGTTAAAAACTAAGTGTAAATATTATGCTAAATATACCATAAATAAGATGCTTACTAAATATGAACATATATTTAAAGATAATAGTCAAAATATGCGAGTCAAAGATTTATCACCTAAGAAAATTACAAACTTTAAGTTTTATTTTCAATGTCCAGCAGTTGATAACAAAGTCTTAGAAGATGAATACATTGAACTTGTTAAACTTAGTAATCCTAAAGAATATGACCTTGTTAAAGAAAAGATAAAATTTGCTGGCATAACCTTAACTAAAAAGCTTATAATGCATTTAGTTAGAGCTATATCAAACCTTAAAGAGTGGTTTTTAAAAGAAAGGGTAGCTCAACTTATAATTAATAAATATAGAGCTATTCAAATTCATAAAAGCAGAGAAAACATAAAATCATTGCCTGCATATGCGGCAGCTGTAGTTAAAAGTGTTGTAAATGAATATAAAAAATTTAAAGAAATTCAAAAAACAAACAACATAAGAAAGTATGAATATGGAGAACATTTTATAGAATACACTAATAATAAAGCTGATTATGATGATGATATAACTTTTGATATAAAAAAAGCCTTGGCCTTATTATAAGAACAAAGTGAATTGATCACGCTTTTTAGGTGAGAGTTATCATGTGAAAGTTAAGAGTTTTTAATAAAATGCTTAAAGATTTTCTAAAATACATATTTAAAAATTTTATTAAGGAATTTTTTACTTAGCTCTACACTCTCAATTCTTAACAAAATGTCTAAAATCTTAGATTTAATCAGCTTTTAACCTTTAGAAATTCTATAATTTAAGGCATTCCCCCTAGATTTATACTATTATTATAAAAACTTTTAACCTTAGATATTAAAACATTTAAATCTTACACATAATTTAAGTTGTGTTGATATATGAATATAACTGGCATAGAATAAGGAAATTTATAATAGGAATTTGCCAATATATTTAATATTATAATTAACTTAAAACTATGTTAAAACCTTTAATATCCTAGGTTTATTTGTGGTGCATAAAATATAAATTGAATTAAATATTATATTAGCTATCCTTTAAAATCAGTTTATATTCTTAAATATATGGTAAAAATATATTATATGTAAACATTTTTAAAATCTAAAAAAAGAAACATGATGAATGATTTGGCTTATTTTAGGCTAAATACTTATCATGTTTTTTTATTTTTAAAATTAAATAGCATAATAAATGTAAAGTTATAAAATTAAATCTTAAAGTTATAAAAATATAGTTTAAAATTATAAAATAAGTGGATAACATTATAAAATCTTCTGTTCTTTTCTTTAAAATGTAAATCCTATCTAAACCCTTATATATAAAGACTTTAAGTTATATAATTCTTGTCCATAAATTGTATGTAAATAATATTAATAGTATGTGTATTTTATTAATTGAAAGAAATGAATATAAACTGTTAGATAAAAAATTAACTACATAAACCCCTTATTTTATATAACGTTAGCTAAGAATACCTTAATATATACACATTAAAAAAGAAATTAAGCTTAAGAATACTAAAATGAATATAGTTTTATATAAATATTCAAAAAAATAAGGAAGTGTGTAAACACTTCCAATACTTATTATTGATCTTAAATTAGATATTTAAAAAAAACTAATTTACTGAAAATTTTCTTTCTTACTATATTAATAAGAAAAACATTATAACTTACTTAAACATTTCAAAATTTGTTATGGGATAATATTTAAGTACAGCCTTTCCTTGTATGTATGATTTATCAACAAAAGGATAGTGCCAGCATCTAGAATCATAAGAATGAGCTCTATTATCTCCTAGAAAGAAAAATTTATTTTCAGGTACATTAAAAGTTCTATTATATTCTATATTGTTTTTTACATAGTTTTCTTTAATTTCTTCTCCATTTCTAAATACAACACCATGTTTAATTTCTATTTTATCTCCTGGAAGTCCTATTAGTCTTTTTATTAAGATTTCATCTGGAAATTCATCATTTTTAAATAGTACAATATCTCCTTCTCGTAAATTTTCAAAGTTATGGACTCTTGCTACAAGTAATCTATCTTTAACTTCTAATGTTGGCATCATAGATTTACTAGTAATCCAAGCACTATATCCTACAAAATGCCATACTAAAAATGCTATAGTGGCAACCACTGATATATTGATTGTCCATTCTTTTATTATTGATTTTTTATTTTTTTTAACTTGTCCTTTAATATTTTACATAATTATGTAACCTCTATATTTTACAAATTGCCATATTATTATAGCATAGTTTCATTCAATATATTTGAAAAATAATTATTAATTTACAAATTATAATTTTTTAGGAATTTTTTCAATAGATATTAATAACAAAATATTCAATGAAATATTTAAATTTAGTACATTTATTAGTATTGATAGTTGTGTTTCAATTAGTTCTATAATTTGTAGAATAGATGTTACTTTAAATTATGATGGTAGATATGTTACTGACGCATGGGATTAGGTTATTGTAAATTTCATATAAATTAATAAATTATTTAACTTAAGAATAAAAAAAATTATATTTTATTAAGGATTAAATAATCTCAGTAGAATCATAATCTTTTTTATATGGTAATAACTTTAACTCGAAAATATATAATTTTTTATTTAATTATTTTTATTGAATAATATATATATTTACATATTAATTATAAGTTATAAAGTACAAATTATATTCTTGTATAATAATCGTTTATATGTTTATTCAACTAGGTTTAGAAGTATATATAAGTAATGAAAATAGTCACCTATTTTGTTACAAAATTAGTAACATATAATACTACAAAAGTTATAACGAAATATGTTACTTAGATTTTAACTAAAAATAATAATCTGAAATTAACTAGATAAAATCCTTATTTAATATATTTCTAAAATTTGAATTTAGTATAAAAAAGTCATCAATTCAAATTTCTTAATCTTATTATTAAGAAAAATAAATCAATGACTTTTTATAAACTTTATTTAATTTAGAATATTTTTCAGTGACTTGTAATTACGAATTTTAAACTAATACATTTGTATCATAGTAAAATTAATTTGAGAATGTTTGTGTTCCCATATATTTATTATTGTCTTTATCGTAAATAACACCTATACCAACTTTGTTATATGCAGGATTCATCATATTGTCTCTATGACCTTTTGAATTCCACCATTGGTTAAATAATTCTACTGGATCATAAGTATTGTATGCAATATTTTCACCAGTTGTATTATATTTATATCCTATTGCTTGTAACCAGTTTGTCCACTTAGTTCCGTCTGGATTTGTGTGATCAAAGTAATTATATTGAATCATATGGTTACTCTTATATCTAGCAACTTTTAATAAAGTATTATCCATAGTTAATGGTTGTAAACCAGCTTGTACTCTTTTTTCATTCATTAATTGAAGAATCTTATTTTCTGCATTACTTTGTATGCTTATAGAATATTTTTCTGGTAATTTGCTTAATCCTGATACATTTACAGAATCACCACTTGTAGGTTGCACATTTTCTTCCTTATCTACTGGTTTTTCTGGTGCAGTTGTACCTTCATTTACATTAGTGTTTGGAGTTGTTACATCATTTGATCCATTGTTGTCTTCTGTTACATTTGGAACTGTTATGTCATCTTTTCCTTTATTATCTTCTGATGTATTTGGAATTGTTGTATCATTTGATCCATTATTATTTTCTACTACAGTTGTGTCATTTGATCCATTATTAACTTCTGGTGCTGTTGTATCAGCTGAATCATTATTAGCTATTACTGAATCATTAAGTTTAGTTGGACGTTTCACCCACCCAAATTGTAAATTACAGCTTGTCTTATTATTTTTTATATAATTATTTAAATAATCTTCTAATTTTATTTCTCCATTTGAACCTAAGCAGAACCAAGTACCATAAACTTTGCTCCAACTTTTAGTAATATTACAATTATTATTTTTTCCTGCTGCGGATACCCCTAATGGATTTAGGCTTGTAATTGTTGCTACTGCTACAACGCCTCCTATTATTCTTCTTAAAAAAGCTTTCTTCATTAGTTTCTCTCCCTCGCTATTTATTTTTGGATGTATATGTAAATTTCAACATATGCCTTTTTATTAAAGGCTTTTTCATATATTCAAATTTGTTGCAACATCCTTGTCTCCTATACTAACACATATACGACATTTTTCAACCAATGAATAAGAGCTTTTAAACAGATTAGCGCCTTTTTATTATAGGATTCTTTAATAATTCTAAAGAATGCTCGCTTATTTTACATTAATTTTTTAATTAAATTAAAAATAATTCGAAAAAATTAGGAAAAGCTGCATTGTTTTTTCTTTTCAGTTTAAAAAAAAGTTTACTGAATAAATTTTGAAGAAAATAATAAATAATACATTATTAATAAAGAGTGCTTATTTCATAAATCTAATTTTATAAGATTATCATCATTTCTATTTTTTTATTTTAAATATTGAAAATAAAGATAGAATAGAACCAATAACTATATACTTTAATATTGATTTATCTAGTAATACATTAAATTTAGATGGATCAGATAATTGATTTCTACTTATATAATTAACGAAATAGCTTCTACCAAGGTCAACGCTTTTATGTATTAAAATCAAACCTATAAAAAATAATAATATAAAAAAGAGATTCTTTTTAAAAAAATCCATAAATACATCCCCCTATTTAACTATAAATTAATAATATGAGTATAACATTTATTTGGATTAAAATTGCAGAAAGGTTTATGAGATGAATTAGAATATATAACTCATTGTAACAAAACTATATTATTAGAAGTTAAAAAAATATAATTAATATAATGAATAGGAGAAATGTAATGAAACGCAAATTATTGTTTAGTGAATTTATAGTAACAATAATAGTATCTGTATTAATGTTTATAGGATATTATAACAATATTAATATTAAGGTTAATGCTGATATTAAAGAGAATATATACATTATGTATACTGATAAAGATTTTAAATCAACCTATAGTATATACAGTACCTATAGTAAATCAGTTAAAAACATTTTTTTTAGGGAAAATAAAAATTATTCTGATTTTAGTATAGATGAAATAAATAATACTATATATTACTCAGAACTTGGCAATAAAAAATATGATATATATAAACTGGATTTATCAGATAAAGATAAAAAAGCAGTTGGTCTATTAGGTAGTGACTATGGTGGGGATGTATTTGACTTAAATAATGATAAAATAATTTTTAGAACTCTTACAAAAGATCGAAGAAGCTATACCCTTGGAGTTTATTATTTAAAAGATAATGAAATAAAATCATGGCCTAATGAAGATAAGGATAGATATATTTTTAATTTTTATTGGGATAAATATAATCATGCAGTTTATACAATAGAGCGTTCAGTTAATGAAATGGAAACTCAAGAAAAGATACTTCATAAGATATTTAAATACGATGAAAATGGAGAAAATAAACAGTTGCTATATTCAACAGATAAAGATATAAATAATATATCTGTTAATAATCAAGGTAGTAATATTATATTTGATGTAACAATAGTAGAAAATCGTATGCCTATAAATAGAATTTATTTACTAAATTTGAATGACAATACAGAGCAAATACTTGTAGAATCTAATGACAAATTTGAACATACTAATTTTACTTTAGTTAAAAAACCCAAATTCTCACTAAACGGAAATGGATTTTATTTTTTAGGGACTACTCCGAAATCTAAGATTATTGCAGAGGTTAAATGAAGCACTCCTACAATGTCAAATGCAATTTACTATTATGATTTTAACTCTAAGAAAATAAGTGTGATATTTGAGGATAAAAATATTATTATTAATGATTTTAAAATAAGTTAAGGGGACAATAATTAACTACTTTACCAAAGTTATAGCTATTTATTTTTTACTTCTTTATAATTACAAAATATAGGTGTTATAGCAATTATAAAACTTACCCAAATTATATATAGTAATATTGTTGCTTTACCTCCAATTAATAGCATTATCTTATATATTATTAGTATTGGCATATTTACCAATGTAGATATTATTAATATTGAACATAATGATAACTTATATTCTTTTAAGCATTTCTTACATTTTAAATCTTTAATTTTTAAACTCCAAGTAGATTTAATTATATCCTTATATTTAAATCTTGTATTGCAATTAGGACATATATTTTTCATATATTTTTCACTCTCCTTTATTATTTAATTTATTATATCGCATATTCACAATATACCATAAATTTCAATTAGGAACATGTGGTATCTAATCAGATTTAGATTATTATTAATTAAATATTGGAGTAAGTAGTTACTTTAAATGTGTATTTAACTAGGTTTAAAAGTATATACGAGTAACTAAAATAGTCACTTATTTTGTAACAAAATAAGTGACTTATAATACAATAAAAATTATAACAAAATATGTTACTTATATTGCAACTAGAAATAATAAAAATATATATTAATATATTTGTTTAACACATTAAAAAGACCCATATATGTTGTAATGTAGAAAAATTATCAAAGAAGTAGAATATAAACCTCCATATAATATTTAGGAGTATTGCTATTATGGTCATTGAAATTAAAGGATTATAAAAGTAGTTTAATAAAAATACTATTGCTTTACAGAATATGGAGTTAGCATGAATTTTATATTAATATTTAAAATATAATTATATTTATCACTTGACTGATAAGAATTTATGGTATAATCTTTAAATTATATAAGATAATTTAATAATTTTTAACTAGGGGAGCTAATATTTTGGCTGAGATTGGAAAGATTGATTTCCTAGACTCTTATAACCTGATTTGGTTAACACCAACGTAGGGAAGTACACTAAATAATGAGTAGTATATTTATGTAGCCCTTGGGCTACATTTTTTTTATTCCAAAATAAGTAAGTGATTAAAAATTTAGTGCAGTTTCATTACGTTAGGCACATGAAATAGAATAATAGATTAAAAAGTACAAGTATATAGTCTATTATTTTTGAATGTATTTTAAATAAGAAAAGAAAGGAGGAGTAAAAAAATATTATGAATGAAAAATGCAAAGCACAGAAAATTGCATTAAGTGGAGTTTTGATAGGAATAGCAAGTATTTTTGGAACATTTTCAATTCCAATAGGAGTAGCTAAAATATCACCAATTCAACACTTTGTAAATGTAGTTGGAGCAATAGTTTTAGGACCAATTTATGCACTGGGAAATGCATTTATTGCATCATTGATAAGAAATATTTTAGGAACAGGTAGTTTATTGGCATTTCCAGGAAGTATGATAGGTGCATTTTTGGCAGGAGTTCTTTATAGAAAATTTAAGAAAAAATTAGTAGCTGTAATTGGTGAAGTAATAGGAACTGGGATATTAGGTGCTTTAGTAGCTTATCCAATAGCAACAGTACTTTTAGGAAAAGAATCAGCATTATTTGTATATGTAATGCCATTTACTTTTAGTTGCAGTGTGGGAGCAATTATCGCATATGTATTTTTAAAAGTTCAAGTCATAGAAAAATTTTTAATAACTAATAAAAACATAAAATCACAAAGAATTTAGAGAAAGATGTATTTCAAAACAGTATTGATATATGATAAAGAACAAATTTTAATGTTAGTTTGTGTTTTTATTATAATAGCAATATTAAGTTAAAATATAGTCTATAAAAAAGTAGGAAGAAGATGATAAAAATGTTTAGAGCACTTACAATTGCAGGTTCTGATAGTTGTGGCGGGGCTGGAATTCAAGCAGATTTAAAAGCATTTTCAGCTAATGGTGCTTATGGTATGAGTGTTATAACCGCAATAACAGCTCAAAATACAATGGGGGTTTTTGGAATTCAGGATATAAGTCCAGAAATGATTAAATCACAGATTAATGTGATTTTTGAAGATATTAGAGTAGATGCTATAAAAATAGGAATGGTATCTAAAATTGAATCAATTAAAGCAATATCAAGTTCATTAAGAAATATAAAAAATTTACCACTAGTTGTTTTAGATCCTGTTATGATTTCTAAAAGTGGATTTAAATTATTGTCAATTGATGCTAAAGATACTTTAGTTAAAGAATTATTTCCATTGACTACACTATTAACACCTAATTTACCAGAAGCAGAAGAAATTTTAATGACAGAAATAAAAAGTTTAGAAGATATGAAAGAGGCAGCTCAAAAGCTTAGAGAGTTTGGTCCTAAATATGTACTTATTAAAGGTGGACATTTAGAAAATGAAGCAACTGATTTATTATTTGATGGTGAAAAATTTGTTTTTTTACCAGAAGAAAGAATAAATACAAAGCATACTCATGGAACAGGGTGTACATTATCATCTGCCATAGCAGCTAACTTAGCCAAGGGAATGAATATTGAAGAAGCAGTTAAGGAAGGTAAAAGATATATAACATGTGCAATAGAACATGGATTTGAACTTGGAAAAGGGGTTGGACCAACTAATCATTTTTATGAACTTTATAAAAGGGCTGGAATAATAGAATAACTCTTAAATTAAATCCATCTGTAAAGCCTATTTTCCACTATGATACGTTAACAGATTACTCTAATAGACTTGCTATGAGCTTGATGAAAAATAATCATGACGTTTTAGAATTGTTATTTTATTTCATATGGCTAAAGTTCAACTATAAAAAATCCTTAAGGTTATTGTAAAGGTATTAAATTTTTCATATCCACATTTGAAACATATGTAACAAATTTCACTAAAAATATAGTTTATAAATATTAAAGGGGGAATTAAAGATGAATTATAAAACACAAATGAAAGCAGCTAAAAAGGGGATAGTTACTAAAGAAATGAAGATAGTAGCTTGTAAAGAAAATATGTTGGAACAAGAATTAATTAAGCTTGTTGCAGAAGGAAAGGTAGTTATACCAGCTAACATTAATCATAAATCACTTAATCCAGAAGGAATTGGAGATGGACTTAGAACTAAAGTAAATGTAAACTTAGGAATTTCAGGGGATTCAATTGATTATTGTAGAGAAATGCAAAAGGTAAAATTGGCAATTGATTTTGGTGCAGAAGCTATAATGGATTTAAGCAATTATGGAAAAACTCAAGAGTTTAGAACAAAGTTAATAGAAAAATCTCCAGCTATGATTGGGACAGTTCCAATGTATGATGCTATTGGATATCTTGAAAAAGATCTTTTAGATATAAAGGCAGAAGATTTTCTTAATGTTGTTAGAGCACATGCAAAACAAGGTGTAGATTTTGTAACTATTCACGCTGGAATTAATAAAAGAACAATTTCTTTATTTAAAGAAGATAAAAGGAGAATGAATATTGTATCTAGAGGAGGATCTTTATTATTTGCTTGGATGGAGATGACAGGAAATGAGAATCCTTTCTATGAATATTATGATGAGTTATTAGAAATTCTTAGAGAATATGATGTGACAATAAGTCTTGGAGATGCTATGAGACCAGGATGTCTTGATGATTCAACAGATGCAGGACAAGTTTCAGAACTTATAGAGTTAGGACTTTTAACAAAGAGAGCATGGGAGAAAGATGTACAAGTTATGATTGAAGGACCAGGTCATATGGCAATGAATGAAATTGCAGCTAATATGCAAATAGAAAAAAGATTATGTCATGGAGCACCGTTTTATGTGCTTGGACCTTTAGTTACAGATATTGCACCAGGATATGATCATATAACATCTGCTATTGGAGGAGCTATTGCAGCAACTAATGGAGCTAATTTTCTTTGCTATGTAACTCCAGCTGAGCATTTAAGACTACCTGATTTGAATGATGTTAAAGAAGGTGTAATTGCGGCAAAAATAGCAGCCCATTCAGCAGATATAGCTAATGGAATTAAGGGGGCAAGAGATAGAGATAATAAAATGGCAGATGCACGTCAAAAGCTTGATTGGGAAGAGATGTTTAAGATTGCTATTGATGGAGAAAAAGCTAAAGAATATTTTGAAAGTGTTCCACCAGAAAGTAAGCATAGTTGTTCTATGTGTGGAAAGATGTGTGCAGTAAGAACTACAAATAGAATATTAAATGGTGAAAAAGTTGAACTTTTACAAAATGAGGTTAAATAATTATGAGTAAGGAAATAGTTAAAAAAGTTTGTGAGTTATTAGATGACGTTAGAAATAAGAAACCACTTGTACATAATATAACCAATTATGTTACAGTTAATGATTGTGCTAATATATTGCTCGCAATTGGAGCATCACCAATTATGGCTGATGATATTAAGGAATCGGCAGACATTACTAAAATTTCAAATGCACTTGTAATAAATATAGGAACATTAAATGAAAGAACAATTAAATCTATGATTGTATCTGGTAAGAAAGCAAATGAATTAAATATTCCAGTAGTTTTTGATCCAGTAGGTGCAGGTGCATCTGAATTTAGAAATTCAATCACTAAGAAAATACTAGAAGAAATAAAAATCAATATTTTACGAGGCAATATGTCTGAAGTTAAATTTATAAGTGGATTAAAATCTACTACTAAAGGTGTTGATGCATCTGAAAGTGATATGAAGAGTGGAAATGAAGAAGGAATTAATATAGCTAAAAATTTAGCTAATAAACTTAATTGTATTGTAGCAATTACAGGGATAACAGATATAGTATCTGATGGAGAATGCACTGTTATGCTTGAAAATGGAACTAAAATGCTTTCAAATGTTACAGGTACCGGATGTATGAGTAGTGCTTTAATAGGTGGTTTTTGTGGAGCAGGTAACGATTATTTTATAGGAGCAATTGCCGGAATTATTTCCATGGGAATAGCAGGCGAGGTTTCTTTTGAAAAATCAGAAAAAATAGGACTTGGAAGTTTTAGGGTTGGAATTATAGATGCTATAAGCAATATGAATTCTGACATAATTGTAAACATGGCAAAAGTCCAAGAAATATAAAAATTAATAATTAAGACATATGAAAATATAACAATCCTAATATAGAGTGTAGAGGGGTTAATTATTTTCACATGTCTTAATAGCATTTGGCTATTTTTTAAATTTATGTTTATATATGCAATAGGTAAAGTGGCATTTTACCCAGTCTAGATTTATTTATGCATATATAAACACATTCTTAAAATATAGACTGAAATTAAAAAATAGAATAATAAATTATAAGGAGAATAAATAGGAATGAAACCTAAAATAGATTATAGTATTTATCTTGTAACAGATAGGGATTTAATGAGTACTGATACATTAGAAGAAGCAGTAGAAGAGGCAATTAAAGGTGGTTCTACTTTAGTACAATTAAGAGAAAAGGAATGTACATCACTTGATTTTTATAGTACTGCTTTAAATATAAAAAATGTAACAGATAAATATGATATACCATTAATAATAAACGATAGATTAGATATTGCAATGGCAGTAGATGCAGCAGGAGTTCATGTAGGACAAAGTGATATACCATCAAGTGTAATAAGAAATATTATAGGAAATGATAAAATTATTGGAGTTTCAGTTAGTTCATTAGAAGAAGCACTTAAGGCAGAAAAGGATGGAGCGGATTATTTAGGTGTTGGTGCTATGTATTCAACAGGAACAAAAAAAGATGCAAATAAAACATCAATGGATGATCTGAAAAAAATTAGATCAAATGTATCAATTCCTATTGTAGTAATAGGGGGAATAAATAAAGAGAGAGTTAAAGATTTTAAGGATACTAATATTGATGGATTAGCAATTATATCAGCAATTATAGCTGAAAAAGATATTAAAAAAGCTACACAAGAATTAAAAGAGTTATTTTTAGAAATTAGAATACTTTGATTCGTATATTAACAAACTTATGTTTTTAGAATTATGCTTTCTCAGTTCCTTTAAAAAGTTTTTTTGCTTCATTGTTTTACCTCTTTGTATTTAATTGAAAGTACTTTCATTATATAAATCGTAATATTTATGGTAAATATTTCATGGAAAATAATATTAATAAAAATTAAGTTATTAATCATACAGATTCTGATAATAAATATATTTTGGAGCTAATTTGAGAGAAAAAAAACTAAAACTATGGGAGTAAATTGAGATTTTTATTGATAATACTGTTTCTATAAAGCGTGCATGATCTTATAAATGCACGTTTTTTGTTATTTATATTAAATAAAAATATATGTCTAAACGGGACTAAATAATGTCAATATAGAGCGTACAAATTAATTATTATGGTCTAAACTAATATTAGAAATAAAAAGATAATGATTATCGTTATCTAACATTAAAGAAGGGTTTATTTTATTAAAGATAATTAAAAGTTTGAAAAAAGTTAAATGAGGAGGAGATTAAAATGAATAATAGAACAAAATTACTTACAGAATCACCATTTAAACTTATGCTTTCATTAAGTGTACCAGCTGTTTTAGGTATGCTGGTAGTAGGTCTTTATAATTTGATGGATGCGGTGTTTGCAGGGCAGATGATTAGTTCAACTGCAATGGGGGCCATATCAATTTCATATCCATTTACATTGATTAACAGTGGAGTGGCAACCCTTATAGGAGTTGGTTCTGCATCAGTATTATCAAGAGCTATTGGTAAAAAAGATCAGAAAACAATTGATTCAATTATGGGAAATCTTATAATGGTTGTATGTATATTATCACTTATAATTACTGTAGTTGGCATTATTTTTACAAAACAAATACTATCAGTTACTGGTGCTGAAGGTGAGATTTTAAATAGTGCTGTTCGTTATCTTAGACTTATATTTATTGGTTCAATATTTGTAAATTTCTTTCAAAGTGCTAATATGGTAATGAGAGGTGAAGGAGCATTAAAACAATCAATGTTGATTGTAGGTAGTGGAGCTATTTTAAATATGATTCTTGCTCCAATATTAATAAGTATACTTAATAAATTTAATATGGGAATTGAAGGTGCTGCATATTCTACTATAATTTCACAACTTATACAAGCTATTGTTACTTTAATGTATTTTATAAGAAAAAGTGAAACTTTAAAAATTAATAAAATTAGATTAGATATAAATATTTTACCTGAGATATTTGCAGTGGGACTTTCAGCAATGCTTATGCAAGTAATGACATTGTTATATCAAACATTTATTTTTAATAGTGCTTCAAAATATGGGGGAGGAACTTCTCAAATTTTATTAGGAGCTGCTTTAAGAGTTCAAACATTTGCATTTATTCCATTATGGGGAATCAGTCAAGGTTTCCAACCGGTTGCAGGTACTAATTATGGTGCTGGAAAATATGATAGAGTAAAAACTATGACACTAGTATTTATTGCAAGTGCATTTGTATTATCTTTAATTTTTTATTTACCAGTTGAAATTGCACCAGGAGCAGTTTTATCATTATTTATTAAAGAATCTAACATAATTCAACAAGGAGTATCTAATTTTAGAATTATGTTTAGTACTTATATCTTTCTTGGAATTTTCATAATGGTTGTTACTTTATTCCAATCATTAGGAAAAGCTAAAAAAGCAAGTATTATAGTATTATTACGTCAAGTAATACTTTTTATTCCTCTTATTATGATTTTACCAAAATGGATTGGAGTTAAAGGTATTTGGATGGCAATTGGTTTAAATGATGGTATACTTGTTTTAATTACTATTTGTATGATGATGTTTGAATTTAAATCTTTATCATCAAAAACAAATGTTAAAGCAAATCTTGATGCAATTTAAAAGAAGAACTTTTTAATTACTTAAAATATAAACAAAAGTGATTAAATATAGAAGAAATAAAAAGATGAACAAAGAAAACTTTAAAGAAAAATATGAAATTAAGAAATAAAAACAGGAAGGAGAAGCTACTGGTAAAAATATTTAAAAATAAATAGTAAATTTTCAGTAGCAGATTTTATAATGCAGGGAATAGATATTGTTCGAGATCATGAATTTTTAAATAGAGTTTCTTCAGTTGAAAAACTTGATAATGATGATTACAGAACTATATATAAAATGAATTGTAATGAAGGTCTTGGATTAATGACAGTATACAAGATATTTACAGGCATTGAATTAGTATATAATGAATTTGAAGCAGCAACTTGTTTATGTGACCTACCAATGTATGACAATATAATTGAGATAAATCATTGTAAAGAAGGAAGAGAAGAATGTATATTACTTGATGGCAGTTTTTTATATATGGGAGAAGGTGACCTTTCTATTAATATGATGAGTAATCATGCAGATACAATTGGTTTTCCACTTAAGCATTACAAGGGAATTTCTGTTATGATTTATATGGATGAAATTGTTAATGAAGTACCTGAAATTTTGAAGGATGTTAATATTGATATATATAATTTGAAAGAAAAATTTTGTTCTAACGATAAATGTTTTATTATGAGAGCTAAAGATAAAATTGAACATATATTTTCTGAATTATATTCAGTGCCAGAATCAGTACAAAAGGCTTATTTTAAGTTGAAAGTTTTAGAACTTTTGGTGTTTTTAAGCATTATAGATCCTTCAGAAGAGGAGGAGAAAGAATATTATTCAAAGGATCAAGTAGAACGAATTAAGGAAATAAAGAAATTTATTACAGAAAATCTACAACATAGGTATACAATTGAAGAATTAGCGAAAATGTATTGTATAAGTCCTACAACTTTAAAAACATATTTTAAAGGAGTATATGGAACTTCAATTGCATCATACATTAAAGAGTATCGTATTAAAAATGCAGCAATAAGTTTACGACAAACTAAAAATAGTATAGCAGATGTGGCTTTAAGTGTTGGATATGAAAGTCAAAGTAAATTTGCAGCTGTTTTTAAAAAAATTATGGGTATAAGTCCTTTAGAATATCGAAAAAAGTGTTTAGAAGATATATTATTGCAGCATTAGTATTTAAGACATTAGTTAAATGTGGCGAATCCAGTTTGGTTTTGTAGAGAAATTATAGACTTTTTAAATTTTGAAAGCCCTAAAAAATATAATGTTATTGAGATATTTTTCAATTAACAGTTGATAATGTACAATTATTGTATATTATCAACTGTTAATTGTTTATTAAGGGTTTTTATATTATGTTTTAATGGTAAATTTATAGAGGTTAATTTAGAATAAAATCTTTGAAATATATTTCTTTAATGTATTAAAAATGTCTAAATAGAGCCAAACTTTGTTTTTATGGAGCAGACAATAAAGATAAAAATATATATAATATTAGTATACTAAATAGTAATTTATGTTACAGAAAGGAGAAGTATTTTAATAATTTAATGACTAATTTTTTTTACTAATCATATGAACGACTGTTCACATGATAAGACGATAAAATGACTATATATTAATACAAATTTAAATCAATAATCTAAATAAAAAATATTAAAGAATAAAGGAGAAATTAAAATGAAGAAAAAATTTAAATTAAAAGATTTAGACTGTGCAAATTGTGCTGCAAAGATGGAGAATGCTATTAATAAAATTGAAGGTGTTAATGAAGCAAATATAAGTTTTATGACACAAAAACTTACAATTAATGCAGATGATCAAAGATTTGATGAAATTATGAAGAAAGTTATTTCTGTATGTAAAAAAGTAGAATCTGACTGTACTATTGTGTTAGAGTAGGAGATAGAAATGAGTAAGAAGCAAAAGGTAATGGTTACACGAATTATATTAACTACAATTATATATATTTTATTGATGTGTATTAAGCATTTTAGTGTAATACCATATAATCCACCTAAAATTTATATGTTTATTTTATTTTTAATTCCATATGTTTTAATTGGATGGGATATTATATATAAAGCTATTTTAAATATCATACATGGACAAATTTTTGATGAAAACTTTTTAATGTGTATAGCTACATTTGGTGCATTTGGAATTGGAGAGTATTCAGAAGCAGTTGCAGTTATGTTGTTTTATCAAATAGGAGAACTTTTTCAAACATATGCAGTTAATCGTTCAAGACAGTCTATTACAGAATTGATGGATATATGTCCTGAATATGCCAATATTGAAAAAGATGGACAGATTAAACAAGTTGATCCAGATGATGTTTCCATAGGAGATATAATTATTGTTAAAGCTGGAGAGAGAGTTCCATTAGATGGTGTTGTAGTTTCAGGAAATTCAATGATTGACACTGCTGCATTAACTGGAGAATCAGTTCCAAGAAAAGTTAATGTTGGTAATGAAATTATTAGTGGGTGTGTAAATACTAATGGATTAATAAAAGTTAGAGTTACTAAAGAGTTTGATGATTCTACTGTATCTAAAATATTAGATTTAGTTGAAAATGCAAGCAGTAAAAAGGCAGAAGTTGAGAATTTTATTACTAAATTTGCAAGATATTATACACCTATAGTTGTTTATGCAGCTCTATTTCTTGCATTATTTCCACCTTTGATATTAGGTTATAATTGGTCAGAGTGGGTTGGACGTGCTTGTATATTTCTTGTAATATCATGTCCATGTGCTTTAGTAATTTCTGTGCCACTTAGCTTTTTTGGGGGGATAGGGGCAGCTTCTAAATCTGGAATATTGGTAAAGGGAAGTAATTATTTACAAATACTTGCTAACATGGATACTATCGTGTTTGATAAAACTGGAACTTTAACTAAAGGAGATTTCAAAGCTTCAGAGATTAATGCAGTTGGTGTAGCTAAAGAAACATTATTAAAATATGCTGCATTAGCAGAATATTATTCAGATCATCCAATTTCAAAATCAATAAAAGATGCTTATGGTGAGCAATTAGATTTTGGATTAGTGAAAGATGTAAAGGAAATATCAGGTCGTGGGATAAAAGCAAATATTGGTGATCATATTATTCTTGTAGGTAATGATAAATTAATGAAAGATATGAATGTATTTTATATAAAATGTAATAGTATAGGAACAATAGTACATGTTGCGATGGATGAAAAATATATTGGAAACATTGTAATTTCTGATACTATTAAGGAAGAATCACATCTAGCAATTAAGGAATTGAAAAAACTTGGTGTAAAGAAAACTGTTATGTTAACTGGAGATAAAAAAGAAGTTAGTAAAGAAGTAACTGAAAAATTAGGAATAGATGTGGTTTATGCAGAATTAATGCCAGCAGATAAAGTTGAAAAAGTGGAGATGCTTTTAAATGGATTACAATGTAAACAAAAATTAGCTTTCACAGGAGATGGAATAAATGATGCACCTGTTTTATCACGTGCAGATATTGGTATAGCAATGGGAAGTATGGGTTCGGATGCTGCTATAGAAGCTGCTGATATTGTATTAATGGATGACAATCCTCAAAAAATAGCTACTGTAGTTAAAATAGCACGTAAGACATTAAAAATTGTAGGGGAAAACATTGGATTTGCACTAATGGTAAAAGCTATTGTCTTAATTATGGGGGCATTTGGATTAGCTAATATGTGGGAAGCAGTATTTGCAGATGTTGGAGTATCTGTAATTGCAATTTTAAATGCTATTAGAGCTTTAAAAATAAAATAGTATTATATAAAGATAATAGGGTAAATTCAGTAGATTATAAGCAGTACTTCTTTTATAAAAATTGAATTTTATAATTAAATAAACAGTGACAATAAATATTACTTAAAATGTTACAAAATTTCATAACTATTTTGTATAATAATTTGTAATAAAATATGTTACTAAAATTGTAATAAATAAAATAACAATTTTAGTAACAATAAATAATATTAAGAATCTAATATATACTAGTATTTATAGTATATATATCAGTAAAATTATATAATAAATTAATGTGAAAAATAATAAAAATACAATAAATATTATAATGAAATATGTTATTTATATTATAACAACAAATAAGACTAAAAATCTTATATACTAGTATTTTTAGTGTGTATATTAATTAAATATATAAAAAGTTTAAATATAAAAAATCAATAAAAATATCACATAAATAGTAACAAAATGTGTTACTATTTATGTGATTTAAATTATAATAATAAAAGTAACAAAATAAGTAACAAAAAAAGAGATAATCTTAAATTTAAGATTATCTCTTTTTATATTAAGCAACATTATATTTTTTAATTTCTCTTTGAGTTAATTTAGCAGAATCAATTTTAACTAATTTACCTTTACCAGTTAAGAAAAATTCTTTTTCAATTATAAGATTCATTAGATCTTTTACCTCTGAATCTTTAAGATTAGGTTTTACTCCATTAATTTTTAATGAAGATTTAGAACCTAATTCATTAAAAAAAGTCATTGATAAAATATATTCCATTTATATTTCCTCCTTTATTTTTTTATGGCATTTAAATTAATTATTCTTCAGGATTATTCATTAATTTAAATGTATTGTTTTTGAAAAAATTTCTACAATCGGCTTCTAATACATTTTCAATTGTAGTAGCAACTTCAAATAAATCATCTGATGTTACATTTGGGTTAAGATTAGAGAATGTCTTTTTCCTATAAATAGGATCACCTAATTTATCAGTTCCACTTTGAACTTCCATACTAAGAGAACAACCAACTATAAGATCATCAACCTTACTCATTTTAAAATACCTCCTTTATTTTTATATTAATATGTATGCATTTATATAAAAAATTGATGGAAAATCAAAAAAATATTATCACGAACTATATATAAAAAAATAAAGAAAATATTCGCATATAAAAACTGATTTACAATTATTAGAAAATATTAACGTATAATAAACGTACAATAAATAATAAAGTTGAAATTTTTAATTTTTTGAGAGAATTGCAGCATGAATTTTCAATTTAAACATATATTTTGAAAAAATATCCTCTAAAACTTTTCATGAAATAATTCTTTAGTGAAAAGTACTTTGTAAAAGAAGAAAAAGTTAGTTTATATAATAATAAAAAAATAGAGTGTGCAAAGATTTCATTTAGTGAATTTAAATTATTTTATAGAGTAGATAATTATGAATTAGATTTTTTTAAAATCCTTAAATTCAACACAAAGGAAATGGATAAATGCAATTTATCTCTAGGTTATTATCTCAGAATGAATTTCAACTAATTTATTTTTATAAATTATAAAAAAATGTATAAATTATCCCTGTAGTATTTTACATATTAAATAAATGCTTTATAATAGTATTGTACTAAATATTGTACAATACAAAGGAGAGGATTAAATATGCTTGCAGTTAATTATTCAAATGCTCGCGAAAATTTAAAGACATATTGTGATAAAGTAAATGATGATAAAGAGACAATAATTATAACAAGAAAAGATAACAAGAATGTTGTTTTAATATCTCAAGATGAATATAATAAAATGCTTGAAAATATAAGAGTTTTAAATGATCCAAAGTATTTTATTAAGCTTTATAAATCAATAAAAGAATTAGAAAATAATGAAGGTAATATTGAAGTTTAAATTTTATTACTTATTTGGGTACAACCCATGTATTATAATGAATAAGCAGTTTTAAAGTTAAAGAATATGGGATATAATAATATGAAAATATAGTAACATATTTTGTTACAAAATATGTTATTAAATTAGTTATAAAATAAGTAACTTATAAGATAACAAATTAAGTTACTAAATGATAAACAAATTTAGTAATTTTAAAATTAACTAAATTAGTAACTTTTTAAGATACTAGACTCGTTACATAAATTTGTTACTTAAATATTGATTGGAGTGATAAAAATGGGAATTGTTATTAGCATTTTAAATAACAAAGGCGGAGTAGGAAAATCTACATCAACTTATAATTTAGGATATGAATTAAGTAGACTTGGAAAGAAAACATTAATAATAGATCTAGATCCTCAAAGTAGTTTAAGTGTATATGTTGGACTTGATCCATTAGAGACTTATGCAAGTATAGAAAATGTATTTAGAGGAGAAATGAAATTAGAAGATGTAATTGTTCAAACAGGAAACGAAAATTTATATATGGTTCCTAGTTGTATAGAATTTTCAACTATAGAAATGTATTTAATGGGGGTTATGGGTAGAGAAACAGTATTATCTAAAGCACTTAGAAAAGCTAGAGAAGAGTTTGATTATATACTTATAGATAATAGTCCATCACTTGGAAACACCACAATAAATTCTTTATTTGCATCTGATTATGCAATAGCTCCAACTGATGCATCTTATCTTTCTTATAGAGCTCTTGGAATATTAAACGAAACTGTCAATGAAGTTAAGGAGTATAATACTAATTTAAAAGACATCAAAGTATTAATTACAATGTATGATATGAGAGCTAATCATTGTAAGGAAGTAGTCAAAATGTTAGAGGAAGAATATTATATTTTTCCTGATTTTATTAAAACAAGTACTAAATTTAAAGATGCAGTAATGAGATTTGAAAGTATAAGCCAATATGCAGGAGAAAAATTTGATGGAGCTGTAGCTTATAAGAATGTAGCAAAGGAGATAATTAAATGGTAAGAAAAAAAAATCCGATAAAACCAGTTGTGGCGAAACCTTTAAATGATAACGGAAAAAGAAATCTTGTGACAAATTTTGTTACTACTAATGTTAATAAAAATACAACAGAAAATAATACAGATAAAGTAACTAAAAAAGATACAAAAAATGTTACAAAAAAGTTAACAATAACAAAAAGCATTTTAATTGGGAAAAAAGAGATAACTGCTAAGTTTACTAGCAATAAACGCTTACGTCCTAACTATAATTTATCAGAAGATACTATAGAAAAAATAGAAAAAATATCTGCTATTCTAGGATATAAAAAAGCTGAATTTTTAGATATATATTTAAATGGAACATTAGAAAAACTAATTAAAAAATTAGAGAAAGATATGAAATAAAATACAAGTTATTTTAAAGGAAATTTAGTAAAATAAAAGCTTATATAAGGTTACATAAAATGATACATATAAAGTAACCTAAATAGATACAAAAAGTGTAATAAAAATTAACAGTAACTAAAAGTATTTTCCCTTAAAGCTCTTTTAGACTACAGTGTTGATTTATGCATTTAAAAATAGGTAATCCGAAAATGGATTACCTATTTGTTCATATATTCAAAACTTTATATATCTAGTTATTAGTATGCTGATTAATAAATTCCCAGTAAATTAATTCATTATCTCTATTAACTTCTTTCAATCCAGCCTTTTCTAATATTCGAGTAGAAGATTTGTTGTTAATTAAACACTGAGCCTTAATAACATTGACACTTTCTTGAAATTTTAACCAATCCATAATAGCATTTAAAGATTCAAAACCGAAACCTTTTCCTCTTTCATGTTCTACTAATCCAAATCCAACTTCAACTTCGCCTTTTTCATTAGGTCTTCCATGAAAACCTATATCTCCAATTATTCTCTTATTACCTTTTTCTACTATCATCCAAGTTTCAAATCCAGTTGGTAGTTTACTCTTTTCTAATGAATTGTTTATAATTGGTAAAATATCCATTGTATCTTCTGTAGGCCACTTTTTATCACATTTAATTCCAAACTTCTCAATTTCTTTACTACTTCCATTTATTAAAGATTTAGTTATTTCTAATGTTATAGGTATTAATATTAATCTATTTGTTTGTATATTTTTTAAATTCATTTTGTTTTCCACCTTTCAATATAAAAAATAACTTATAGAAATAAAGGCGGATTAATATCTGTAAACTTAATTTAGGCATATGAAAATAAATAAAAAGTCAAAGATACCATGGATATTTTGTGAAATACAATGACTTGGGTTCTGATGCTAGTGTGTTATTAGTAGGTTCCAAGGAAGAAGTACTTCATAAAATAAACTAGCATACTGGCTAGTTATTTATTTGAATGTGCCTTAAGTAATAAACCACCTTATTTCCATTTATAAAACTTTTCATAAAACCAACTCCTGTCACAATTTATTATAAAAGGATACAAATACATAATATCCATATTTTTATATAAATTATATTATATGTATAATTAAATGTAAATAGATTGTGATAGAACTTAGGTGGTAGTTATAATATATGTAACTTATAATAATACAAATTTAATTTTATAAAATGATATACATATAGTAACTAAAATAGATACATAAGATGTAACAAAATAAGTAACAATAATTAAAACAATTTATAATTAAATACTATATATTTACTAGGTTCAATAGTTTTAAACCATTAACTATGTTGGAAAGAATGAAGAAATTATTTCTAATTTAAAAGATATTTTTGGAGAACAGTTTGCAGGGATTAAAGAATGTAGTGATTTAAGTCGTTCGGAAAAAGATATTAGAGAAATCGCATTTAATCAACTATCTTCAGAAACTAGAAAGAAGATAAAGTCTTGGCAAGATTGTAAAATTTCTATAGAAACTATAAAGGACGGATTTATTCTTGATGATAAGTTTTATTGGGGAAAGGAAGCATATTGTGTCGAATTTACACTAGATGTTAAATATGAACCAAATAATATTTTTGTTTGTATTGGAATGGATAATCATAAAATAATAGGTTATGGACTTGTGGATTAAATTTATATGATAATAAAGATAATTTATTAAATATGCTTTTGATATAAGGACAAATATAGTATTAGGAAATATAAAGATGTAACTAAAATACAATGTTATAGTATTATAATTACGCTTGTTATTTTAAAGAAATATATGGTAAAATAACCAATAAACACATATTGTATATTGAAATTGACAGGAGGAATAACATTGAAACGTATATATGCACTAATATTAATTTTAGTTTTATCATTTGGATTGATTAGTTGTGCTGATAAAGAAGTATCAAGTAATGATATAAAAGAAGATAATGAGGTTAGTAATGAATTTAATAATGATAATAAAGAAAATAATGATGAATTAAATGAAAATAAAAATGAGGTAAAAGAAGCTAGCTCTAATTCTGATACAGTAAAGAATAGTACAAGTAGTATAGAAAATGAAACTAAGACTGATGATTCAAAGAAAGTAGTAGATGAAATTAAAGAAAAAGAAACTTCTAAAAATTCAACAACGAAGATAAATGAATATGAAATAACAAGTAAAAATTACACTAAAAATAATGTTAAAATTAATTATCCTCAAATAAAAAATTTAAGTGATTCTGAAAAACTTAAAACAATTAATAAAGATTTACAAGAAGGAGCATTAAAGATTTTAGATGATTATTCTGAGGATGATCCAAATCTTACAGCCTTAACTTTAAATGTAAATTATGAAGTGAAACTTAAAAATAAAAATTATATCTCAGTAGTTTATAAAGGAGAAAGCAATGTAAAAGGGGCAGCACATCCAGCTTCAATTTTTTATACAACTAATATAGATGTGGAAAAAGGCAGTAGTGTAAGGCTTTCAGATTATGCTAATATAGATGATATATTAAAGAAATTAAAAGGTTCAAAGAATATTAAAGTTCTTGCAGAAAATGATGAATTAGCAGAAGCACAAAGAAATTTTATTTTAAATATTGAGGATAATGAATTAATTTATATGCTTAAAAATGCTGATTTTTATAAAATAAATGGAAAGATACAAAGTCCCAAAGAAGGAGCATATAGCTATCTTGATAAAGATGGAATAGTAATTAGTGTACAAGTTAATCATGCCATTGGAGATCATAGCGAATTTAAATTAATTAATTAAGGAAGAAAAATACCTGGTTTAATCCAGGTATTTTTAGCATGATTTTTCAATAAATATTACTTATAAGTATAATAAATAATATTTATTGCACGTCTATATTTACTTATATAGCATGTCTATATTTTATTATTTATATCTTTAAGTAAATCTCTAATTTCACGTAAAAGTTTATTATTTTCTTTTAGTAATGCTGTATTTATAGAACGATCAATTGCTACTTGTATTACAATATATAGTGCCAATAATCCTAATATAATTATGAATATTTCCATGTGAAAATCCTCCAATACTCTAAATTATCAAACATTAATTTTTAATTTATACTTATATACCATAAATATCTATAAAATAATAATCATATGTTGAATCAGTGTTTCTGTACTACGTTTGGAAAAGTGGATGGATAAAAAATAGATGATCCATAGGTCCTTTAGCAATTTTTATAGTATAACTTAAATGACCTTATATAAGAGTTTTATATGCATTTAATGTATAAACATTTATAAGATTTAATGAATAATATAGTAATGATTTTTGTTACAAAATTAGTTACTATATATTGATAAATAAGTTACAAATAATGTACTATTAATAATATAAATTTAGTTACATAAAATATAACAAATATAGTCATAAAAAATATTACATAAATATTAACATAAATAGATACAAAAAATGTAACAAAAATTGTTTAAAAAAAGTAACATTAATTGTTATAAAAAAGGTAAATATAATTAAGAAGTTTTATGTCTTAAAATTACATATTTACTGAGTTTATTATCTTTAAATCATTAAAAATTAATTAGAATTTATCATAAAATAATATATAAAAATATTTAATTTTTTATAATATAAAAATCATAATTTTTAGATATATTTTTAAATATAATGTATATATAATATTAGTAATAATATTAAAGTAATTAATTTAAATAGTACTGTCTACCATTTTTCATAATGAACTATTTTGTCTAAAGATTTACGAGGGCGTTGTTTTGGATTTTCATCAGCATAACCAACAGTTAAAATGCAGACTACAAATTTATCATTAGGTATATTAAGAATAGGTCTAATTTCATCTTGGGTAAACCATGCTGTCCAGCAAGTCCCTAATCCTAAATGTTCTGCTTGTAAAACCATATGTTCAATTGCTATAGCTGTATCTCTAATAATCTGTTTTAGTTCAAATTCAGGTGATTGTTCATTTAGGCAGATTCCCCTAGTATCCTTTATTCTGCTGCTAATATCTGCAATACATGCAATCATAACTGGAGCTTTAGTCATCCATTCTTGATTGTGATTAGCTTTTGCAAGTTTTTCTTTTGTTTCTTTAGATGTAATCACAATAAAATCCCATGGTTGTGTATTAGAACCTGAAGGAGCAAGCATAGCACTTTCTAGCATTTTTTGTATTTTATCTTTTTCAACTACTTGATCTTTATATTTACGTATACTTCTACGATTTTCAATTTCTTTCATGTTTAATCAAAACCTCTCTTTAATATTTAGTTTGATTTTATAATTTACATTATACACTTTTATCCAAAAATATAATTCTGAAATTACCAATTAGTATATAAAAATAGTAGACTATATTTTAATTTATTTAATTTTATTGGACAACTCTTTAAGAAATAGTTTCACCTGTTATATTCGATGTTATATAATATAAAAAACAATATCTATAGTAAAGAAGGAGAAGCATAATTATGAATTGTAATATACCAAAGATATTAAAGAATTATTTAGATTATTTATCAACTATTCAAGAGAGGGCTAATAGCACTGTTAAAGGTTATAAGTTAGATTTAATTATGCTCTTTAAATTCTTAAAAAATGAAGATAATATGGATAATAATATAGATATTAGTGACATAGATAAGGAGTTTATAAGAAATATAGAACTTGAAGATCTATATTCTTTTCTTGCATTTACTAAAATAAATAAACATAATAATGCATTTACAAGGGCAAGAAAAGTGGCAACCATAAAATCTTTCTTTAAATATTGCCAAACTAAGATAAAAATATTAGATGAGAATGTAAGTTTAGAACTTGAAACTCCCAAACTTCCTAAAAAGCAAGTAGCTTATTTAAGCTTAGGGGAAAGTGAAAAATTGTTAAAATCAATATGTGGAAGAAATAAAGAACGTGATTTTTGTATAATAACTTTGTTTTTAAATTGTGGTCTTAGATTAAATGAATTATGCAACATAAAGCTTGAAGATATCAGAAATGATATTTTAGTAGTTAGGGGAAAAGGAGATAAGGATAGAACTATATATTTAAATGAAAGTTGCATAAAAGCAATTAAAGAGTATATGCCTAATAGAAAGAACGTAAAAAACACTTACCTTTTTATAAGTGAAAGAGGAAATCCCATATGTAAAAGAAGTGTACAAACTATAGTTAAAAATAATATTAAAGCAGCTGGACTTGATGCACATAAATATTCTACACATAAGTTAAGACATACATCAGCTACACTTTTATATAAGTATGGAAAGGTTGATATAAGAAGTCTACAACAGATATTAGGTCATGAGAATATTTCAACAACTACAATATATACTCATGTAGATGATGAAAGTATAAGAAATGCTATAAAATCTAATCCATTAAATAAATAGAAATCTATTTATTTAATGGATTTATTATTTTTAAGTTTAAATATAGGTAAAATCTAAGGTTAGAAAAATATTAGTTGAGAATTGAGAGTTTAAAATATTTTAAATTACTAGGAAATATATAAATAAGTTATTAACTTCTAAGCTACTATTTAATTCATACTATACATTTTTGAACTACCAAGAATAGTATACTAAATATTTAAACTATGATATAATATGATTGTTTATTGGAATAAATAACCATGAGATGGGCATGGTGGTTTGGTTACGTTTATCCACCTTGAGCTATTAAAATTAATAGTTGAAGGGTGGTGGTATTGATGATGATCGGAATGTTAATTTTATCAATATTATTTATATTATATATATTGATTATTAGAGCATTAAAAGACAATTCTAAAAATTGTGAATTCAATCTGCAAATTAACATAAGTGGTTTTAAATTAAGTTTTAAGACAAAAGAAAAGAACGCCCCATCTAATCGCAAAAGATAAGCGTTCTTTTTTTATCTGATAAATCTTTAATAGCCCTAAAACTTAAAAACGTTCTAGGAAAGTGTCATGTACCCTCATGACACTTTTTTATACTATTATTATATCACAAACTTAAAAATATTAAACCTAAAATAATATTTTTATTTATAAGACATCTTTATAAGGGATATAGATTAATTTTCCATCACCATCAATACTTACTATAAAATCTTTAATGATTTGAATAAATTTCCCATCATAGTCAACTTTCTTACCATTAACTAGGTTTTTAACGTATCCCTCTAAGTTGTTATTAATCAATATTTGATTTTCGTTATTACAGTATAGCTGATCTTTATTTGTAGGTGAATCAATATTTAATTTTTTCCAAGTTGATATATCTTCATTGATTTTACCATAAGTGACACTTGTTATATCATCTCCATTAATTTCTCCCACATATATTACATCATTTTTATCTATATCTAGTAATTTAAGTTTGTTATTAGAATTAAATTTTAATTGTTTATTAGGAGTTGTAGCAAAAATTTTGTTATTTAACTTATTTTCATAAACTAATCTATCTTCATGTTGAATGGCTTTCATATTGTCTACAACTTCAGCATTTATATCAATTTCACTTAAATCATTATTTCTATCTATTCTGTAAATCATACTTTGTATTCTATTTTTATTTATATGTATATAAAAGACACCTGTAAGAACAGAGGTAGTTATATTTTCTACTTCAAGATTTTCTTTGTATCTACATATTACTTGTACAAAAGTTTTAGAATCGTTTTTAACATCATATGTTATAAGCTGAATCTTTTCTCTTCCATCTTTTTTAACTTTTTCTACTATGGCAATTATATTTCTATTATTTAACCAGGTGTAGCACATAACCACTTCATTATTTTCAGTTTTAAATTCATTTGATTTTCCAGTTCTAGTATCTTCAATATTCAAAGTTTTTTCTCTTAAATATGTCATGTATTTTCCATCATATGATAGATTAACATTTTTTACATCACTTGGGATACTGCCCTTAATGTCCTTTGATGTGTATTTATTAATGTTACTTTTTTTACTTTTGAATTCTGATGAATTTACACATACATAATTATTTAATATGTATAGTACACTTGTTTGTAATATTAAAGATAACATTACCCAAACAACTATTTTTTTCATATTTTATCTCCTTAAGTTTATTTAACAATTACTGCTGTTGGAATAGGTCTTTCACCCATGCTATTTGATACATGATTAACGATTTCACCACTATAGTACATGGTTGTAGATTTTCCACCATCTAAGTTAATGGCATTAATAGCTCCTAGTTTATACATTATTTCTTGTATCTCTTTGTATGTTGCTCCTAAACTACCTATACTTCGGCCTTCTATAACCATAAGAATTATTGTTCCATCTTTTTTCTGTCCTATGGCTGTTCTAGGTGCTAATCCAGCGCCACCACCACCAATAATATTAGTTTTCTTACCATTTATTATAAGTTCAGGTCCAAAACTTAAAGCTTGTTGAACTCCTAATTTTTTAAGCTCATTTTCTGAATATTTACCAACAATCATTATTCCATCTTTAGTTATTCCAAATAGTTCTGTTTTACCATCAGGATCTAAACTATTCCATACTGTATTACCATCACTTATTACAATTCCATTAGGATAAGCACCTGTGCCTGTCCATTTAACAGAGGTCTTATCTACAAATGCGCCTCCATTAATAGCTGCAACAGCATCATTATTTTCAGCAATTTCAGATGTAGTTTCACCTTCTGTTTTTAATTTAGAACTAACTCCTATTTTTATTCTTTTTGGATCATTTACAAGAAGATAATGCCCTTTAAACTTAGGATTATCAGTTATATCATAAAGTTCTATGGTATCATCTTTATTCTTTGAAATTTTCACTTCATCAATATTTGTAGTTTCATCTCCTACTTCACATGAGGATTTTTTCAAAATCTTAGATATTTCTTCATCTGATAAAAACCATTTAGCTAAATATTGATGATGCATTGAGGTCATTGCAGCTCCTACATACATAGTTTTTACATTTTCAAATGGCCCATATAAAAGTAAAATGGGGAATGTAATTGCAGTAAAAATAAATTGAAATAATAGAAACAATATAGTATTAGACAAGGTTTTTTTTTGTTTTTTTGATTTAGATTTTGAATTTTTATCTTTTTTCTTTACAATCTTTCTTTTCTTTGTATTCATTGAATGCTCCTTGCTATAAATTTTTTTATTCTTTAGAAATTATATTTTTTAAATCTGTGGGTAATTTAGATTATATTTTTGCTTAAATATTAAGAAATAAAACCTAAAGAATAAAAAATAATCATATGCCGCACTATTATTCCTCCACTACCTTTGGAAAGAGTGCATGGCTAAAAAAATCGACTTTCTAAAGTCACTTAACGACTTTTTATTTTCTAAGATAATATATTTAAATAATAGTATATAATATTAAAAACGCTATTTACATTATAGCAAAAATATACAAAAACTAAAGTATTATGAAATAATGTGGTTTTATGGTTAATATTAAACAGGATATAGATTCAAACGTTTTCTTTAAATAATTTCTGATATTTTACAGAAAAAGTAATTTATCATTTTTTCAAGAATATGATAATATATGTATTAATAAAATATTTTTACAATTTATAAATTTTCAAACTAATAAAAATTTAGGTGTATAAATGAATATTAGTTTATAGTTAAAAGAAAAGGAGATGAGTTAAAAGTTGAAGATTGATAGTTGAAAGTAAGGTATATTCAACTTAAGGAAAAAATTTCTTAGTTGAAAAATAGTGGTGTAATCACTTTATTAAGGGGGCTTATGAATGAATAAAAAATTAAAAATGTTAACTGCTATGATGTTGTTGGGGAGCAGTTTATTAACATCAATTCCAACATATGGTGCTACAGTAATTGATAAAGAAGCAAAGGTAACTAAACAAGAAAAGAGAAATGAAACAGGTAAGAATATTATCCCTATGATGACTTCTGAAAATATTAAGGATGTTATAAATACGGATGTTACTACTAAAGAAGCTGTTAAATATGAAGATAAGGTTAAAAATGAAGATAAAAAACTAACTATTATGTTTTATTGTGATGCAGATAATAATTTAGAACCTAATTTATTATTAGATCTTCAGGAGATGAAAGAAGGATATGTTGATAATCCAAATTTAAATTTAATAGCTTTAGTTGATAGAAACGATGGCTATGTGGATGATTCAAGTGTATTAGGTGAAGATTTTTCTGATACAAGAATGTATAAAATCGAAAGAAATAAAGCTATTAGAATTGATGGTGGGGATGAATTTCCGGAAATAACTAAAACAAGTAATTATGAAGGAAATATGGGGGATGCCCATACATTAAAGAAATTTATAGATTCTTGTAAGGATCAATATCCTGCTGATAAATATGCTCTTATTGTTTCTAATCATGGTGGTGGAGCAAGAGATGATAAGAAAGAAGGAGTTAAAAATCCTAAAGCAGTATGTTGGGATGAAACAGATAATAATGATTGTTTGTATACTGCTGAAATATCTGATGTTTTAACTGATGATGAATCTGTAGATGTATTAGCTTATGATGCATGTTTGATGGGAACTGCAGAAGTTGCTTATCAATATAGACCTGGAAATGGTAGCTTTTCTGCAAATACTATGGTTGCATCAGCACCAGTAGTTTGGGGATATGGATTTGATTATAAAAAAATATTTAGTCGTCTTAAATCTGGTGGCGGAGATAATGGAAGAAAAGATTCAACTTTAGGTGGAAGGGAAAAATATTTTGATCCTTCAAAAGTTACAGATCTTCAACTAGGGGCAATAATGGTTGAAGCTCAAAGGGATTCAGTTGAAAAAGCTAATGTTAATAGCCAAGCTTTAAGTTGTTTTGATTTAAGTGAAATAGAAAGTGTAAAAGATTCTGTAGATGAGCTTTCTAGAGCTTTATGGAAAGAAGATAAAAAAACTGATATTGAGAATATTAGAGGGCGAAATAGAAATGTACATTTAATTAATTATTTTAATCAAAATAGTAGCCGTGAATGGATGGCTTATCCATATTTTGATTTATATGATTTATGTAAAAGCATAACTGAAAGCAATAAATTTAGTGATAATATTAAGGATTTAGCTAAAAAGGTAATGAAAAACGTAGATAATACTACAGTTTATTCATATGCTGGAAGCAAATTTAAAGGATTTACTGAAGGTAAAAATGGCTTGAGCATTTTCTTACCAGATGGAAGCAGATGGTATACTGATTCATTCTCCTATATGAGTTTTCCATGCTGGCAAGGTCAAAGCTGGTATAATTCTATAGATACAACTAATATTAAGAGAAATTATTTATATGGTAAATTAAGTTGGTGTAAAGATGGAGAGACAGCTAAAATTAATGATGTTGGAAATTGGTTTGAGCTTTTAGATAGCTGGTTTGATACTTCAAATGATAAAACTGGTGGATTAAATAGATATCAGTGGTAACACTAAAAAATACCTGGATTAAACCAGGTATTTTTTAGATTTCAGCAACTTTTTTATATTCTGAAGACTTAAGTAATTCATTTTTTATATATTTAAATATAGAATTTTTTCTTCTTATAACTTGAAAGTAAGTTAATCCTTTTTTTAAGGCATATTCTTTAAAAGAAAATCCATTGTAATAAACCAAGAAAATAAGTTCTAAATCCTTTGGATCTAATTTTGATATGATTGATTGAATCTCTCGAGCTTTTTCTTTTTTTATAAAATCATCTTCTAAGTCAATGTTACTTTCAAGTAATTCTGTAAAGTCAGTTAATGAACCGTCTTCATTAATTGGTGCATTAATGCTTAAAGTATTTTTATGCTTTTTATTGTTTCTTGCAGTACATTTCATGCAATTTTTAATGGAAATATATACGTAGCTAGAAAATGAGTTTGAACCTTCTTTATATTTTTCTACAGCGTTTATTAATGCAATGTATCCAATTTGAACTAAATCATAAGTATCATAATTTTTTATATTAAAACCACGAGCTGTTTTAAATATAAATGGTTTAAATTGAATCATAAGTTTTAAAAGTGCTTCCTCATCTCCATTCTTTGCTTTTGTAACTGTATTTTCGATTTCTTTATAGTTCATAATAATCCCTTCCCTTTCAAATGCTTATATAAGACATTTCAAAATAAATAACTAATTAGTATTTTTATGTTTTTTGTACTATACTGAGTCAGCAAATGTAGGTAATAACAAAAAAGTATTAACTGCTTTACTTACTTATCTAGCTTAAAAAATCTTATAAATATTTCATTAGTTATTGGTTTTATAATGTCTACTAATAAATATGCAAGAAAAGAAAAAATTGATAGCCTTTACTTATAAAAATTATTATAGTATAATTATACCATAATTGTAAGAATGTTTAAATTAATAGCCTAAAGATAAATGATAACTTTTAGTTAGATTTTATCCTAAGTAAGCCCATAAACTACAAATTAAAAGTTTATGGGCTTATTTTAAATATTATTTATGGAGGTGAATTTATTTTAATTATGAAGAGAATGCTTGGTTATTTTTCTTTATTCAGACTAAAAAAAGTTATATTCCATTTACAGAGGAAGAACTATCATATGAGGAAGTACCTGATATGAAGGATTCAACATATGCAACAGGTATTATATGTAATGATAATAAATTAAAATATGTTGGGTATGGTTTATACAATGACATTGAAAACCAAGAAAATATTAAAGATGTTTACTCTAGAATCTTTGAGACAATTTCTAAAAATAAAATGTCCCAATAATATATCATCCTTATTATAAATATAATAGTTGAGTTGAATAAAGTAATATTAAATTTACATCAAAAGAATATAAATCAAGGGAAATACTTTGTAACTTTTAAGAAATAAATACTACATTAAAAAATCTCATTATTTAGAGTGATATCCTCCCCTTAAGGTAGACAGGTTAAAAAATAAAAATCTGTTATTTGAAATGGGAGGATTTTTATTGATTGTAATTAATGAAGTAATTATGAAAATGTTCTTTGAAATTGAATGATACGATATTTAGAAAATATGATATAATAAGGATATATTTGTTAAATGTGTAGTAAGAGTCAGTTATTATGTTTTAGGCATATGAAAATAAATAACAAGCCAAAGATGTGACGGATATTTTGTGAAATACAATGACTTGGGTTCTGCTAATAGTTGCGCTATTACTAGGTTTCAAGAGAGAAGTAGTTCACAAAATAAACTAGCATACTGAATAGTTATTTATTTGAATGTGCCTTAATATGATTTGTTTTGCTATTCTCATATATAATCATAAAGTTTAAGGCGGTAATATCATGAAAAGGTATATATTATTAGCAAGCATTGTAACAGTAGTTTTAGTTGTTAGCGGATGTACAAATAATAAGATTAGTAATGAAAATATGAATAATAAATCTATAGCTTTTACTGAAACCACTACAAATAAAGAAAAAAGTGATTTGAAGAATGATGATATAATAGAAGAAGAGAAAAAGTTAGAAGCATCATATGAAGAAAAAAATGGTTTAAAGAAGCCTGATATAGAAGAAGCTAGGGATTTTGAAGCATCCCTTAAAAATGGTAGTGTAATAATGATTTCTAGAGATAATAGCAAAGAACTTGAAGTATATAATATAACAAATCTAGACAACTTTATCGATTCATTTAATAAGGGTAAAGAAGGCTATGTGCGTATAATTAAGGGATCAATAATACATAATAAGTTTTTAGTAAATAAACTTGATGAATATGAAACTGATGGGAAAATTGTTAAATCTATATCCTATGATGCGTATTCTAATAAAGATAAATTTACAGCAGGAAGTCCAATCTATTCTCCTAAAATAGTAAAAACGTATCCGGATAATTCAATTAGATATGCTATTCTTGAAAGTAAAGATACTCCAGATAATATGGGAGCAACTGTAATTAGTTTTGATAAGAGTAGTATAAAAAATTAACAAATGAAACATATAAAGAGTGTTCAATCTGTAGATTTGAAGAAATAATTAAAAATATTGTTTTTTAAAAATTAAATACTGTAGCTTGGAATTTTATATTATAATAAGAAGTAAACATTATTAAGATGTAAAGGAGATGGGATTTTCGTGGGAATGACAGTAGCAGTATTAATAAATTTAATTCCTTTATTAATATTATGGGGATTAGGAGTTTATGCATTAATTTTACTTATAAAAGCGTTAAAGATTTATATTAATAAAAATTCTTAATAATTCATAATTAATATTCTAAAATTAAAAACATATATAACAGATACCGAATTGTTGTGAAAATGAATTTGTGGTATTTTTCTATATTTAAAATACTGGGACATACTAAAAAAAGTGTACAATTTAATGAATTTAGATAACAAATTTTTTAGTATGTACAAGCAAAAACTAATAAGATATTGAAATATTACATTATTTATAGTGAAAGTATTTGAGTGAATTTTGTCTTATGAATATAGATATACCTGTTTTGATAAAGAACTTAATTAAAATACCAAACATTTTATTTTACCAGCTATAAATTTATATAAAATCCCTTAATCCATTTAAATTCAATGGATTAAGGGGTTTTTAATAAGGTTTCTAAAAATTTCATAAACGGCTGGAAAAGTTTCTCTGAAACCTTGAAGTTTCAATGCCTTAGTGGTATTATTGATTTTAGAGAATGGCTATTTTACTATGGTTTAACCTTAACATGAGATGTATTTAAATTGTCCTTACTGTGGAAGTAAAAATATTAAACCAATGTTTAACCTTAACATGAGATGTATTTAAATGGTACACTAGCACCACAACATTTGCACTTATAGGTTGTTTAACCTTAACATGAGATGTATTTAAATTGGAAGCCCTAGTAACGGGGCAATGGGGAGTTACACTGTTTAACCTTAACATGAGATGTATTTAAATACTTCTGTGGTTCTATATATTCCATTTTCACAAACTGTTTAACCTTAACATGAGATGTATTTAAATGCTTCACTCTTAGTATTAGCCATTTTAGTTTTAAGAGTTTAACCTTAACATGAGATGTATTTAAATTTTAGAATACATAATAAATAAGACATATCTTCATGTTTAACCTTAACATGAGATGTATTTAAATCATTATAAGTGCTAGAACCATCTGACCACACTTCTTCGTTTAACCTTAACATGAGATGTATTTAAATGTTATTATTTCTTCAAGTAATGAATAGCAAGAATCTGTTTAACCTTAACATGAGATGTATTTAAATATTAAAGGGGACAAGTCAACAGAAGTTGTATGACTGTTTAACCTTAACATGAGATGTATAATAAAACATCATGATTTTAGAAACATTTAGGATTCAATTATCTTAGGTGTTTTTTTATGCGATTTTAAAAAAGTGTACAATCTGTGATTTAACAAAAATTTGCCATAAGGAACAATGTGGAGAATGAAGTTGTTAAGTTAGAAAAGTTAAAGTGTAATGATGAAAATGAATCTATGCCAGAAGGTAAAATAAAAGAAGTTTTGGATAAAATAAAAGAAATAAGTAAGAGTGATTAAGCTAAGAATAAAAAAATATATAGAAAATTTATTATTTGGATAGAATATAATATAAATTAAAATTATGAACTCTAGAAATAGGATTATTTTATTATTCAATAAAGCAGAAAGATATAATAAAAAGTAATTAAGGGTACTGTATCTAAGAAAGCTGATAGATACTTTGTTTCAGTTATTGTTGATGTAGAATCAAGGCAAAAAAATAATATTAATAAAGGAATATGAATTTATGTAGGACTAAAAGATTTTGCTATATGTAGCAATGGATTAACTAAAAAAATATTAATAAAACTCAAAGAGTTAAAAAACTAGAGAAAAAACTAAAAAGAGAGAGGAGATGTCTTATTTGGATAGTCATAAAGACAGAGTAAAAAAATATTTAATAACATTTACTATAATAGTGGTATTAGATATTTTATGTGTATTATTATTATGGATAAGTAAAGGTGAAGATTATAAGCTATATTATTCAGCAATAGGATGTCTGTCAGGAGGATTTGTTGGAGGTATAGGAACTTTAATAGCTGTTGTTATAACTACAGAAGAAACAAGAAAAATTCAACAAGAAAATAAGAAAAATATAATGGATAAAGATTATTTTGAAGATGTAAAACGAAATAAACCAATATTAATATTAAAAGAACAAGATTTAGGTACAGATTATGCTAAAGAAGTGAGATTTAATATCGGCACAATACATAATACAGATGTAAATTTAAAGGAAATAAAAAATGTAGGAATAGGGATTGCTAAAGATATAAAAATAAGTTTAATAACTAAAAATAATTCTAATATTAGTGATTTCTATATCAATTTATTGGAGAAAGATGGAATTATAAGAGAGTATTCAATAAAAAATTCTCAAGGAAATAGAATGGAAGGAAATGTAGAAAAAATAAAAATAGAATGTAAGGATATTTTTGATAATTTATATTGTACAATTTATGATGTAGAGGAATTTAAAATTAAATATAAGGTATATTTAAAAATAACTAAAATTCAACATAATAAAAAAATTATAAATAGTGATAATAAATTATTGAACTAATTTGTATTTAAACTAGATTAAGTAACTAGATGACACTTGTAGAAATATGGGTGTTTTTTATTATTTCAATCTATATTATATTGACAATGATAGGTTTGGTTTTAACGAAAGTAACAAATATTTTTAGCTTTGAATTCTTTAAATTAATTATAGCAGTATTAATTTTATCGATTTTATTCGTATTTTTATCATATATTTTTAAAAGAAGTTTTTATAGTTTTTGGAAAGACATGGATAAATATAGTATGGATATTAGAATTATTGAAAAAACAATAAAGAGCAAACAAAAAATATATATAAAAAGAATAGGTAAATACTATTCAATATAATTTTGATAAGAAAATGAGAAGAAATTAAGGAAAATAATTAAAAATAATCTTTATAATACTAAGTAAGAGGTATACAGTAAAGCATAGTACGAGACTCAAGATAATCTTGTGTAGTTTACAAATTTGTTATTAAAATATTACTGGAGATTTTAACATCCAGTAATATCTTTTATTAAATGCTAAAAATACATTTTATATCTATTTAAATATTTGCCTATGGTTAGATGAGCAACATTAAGTTTTCTAGTTATTTGGCTTTTATTTATTTTCAAATTACTTCCCTCCATAATTGGCTTTAGTTTATGAAAATCTTCTAACTTATACAGCCTTAAATGATCACTTTTCTACATTCTTATATCATTTATAAAAATTAGCATTAGCAAATTTTAGATTATAATCGAATATAGGTTGAACTATGATAAAAGCATTCAATGTTAGTGAATTGAGTGCTTTTTATTATGGATAAAAAGATATTTAAATGAAATTTTAATAAAATATTACAATAAAGTAATTAAAATGTTAAAATATCTATAGAACTTATATAATATTAAGGGACAATTCTATGAGATAATAAACAACCAAAATAAATTGTTAGGTAATGATATAAAAAGAAAGTAAGAAATTTTACATATCACATGAGACAAGAGAAAGCACATTATATGGCACTCATAAATTAGACAAAAGGTTAAATTTAAATCTAATATTTAAAATAGTTCTAAGTCTAATTTTATTTCATTTTGGGAGATATAAACAACATTACATATATGTTAGTTAAAAATTTTACAACTAGTGAATTAGGATATGAAAGTAAGTGGAATAAGGAAGAATTAAAAGAATTACCTTATTGCATGAATATATCTGAATTATATAAAAACTTAATTTTTAATTTAGTTAACTTGAAATCTAGAGAAAATAAAGAAGTAAATTGCTTTTTAGAAAGATTTAATAATATAGAAAAACTAAAAAAAGTGAATAAATACTTTAGAGAAAAAAGCCTTTAAAGAAGCCTAACTAAGAAAAAAATTCGATATAGGCAAAGAAATACGAAAACAAAAAGAAAAATCACAGGTACTTGAGGGAGATAACTAATAATGGAAAAGCTTAAAATGAAGACTAAAAATAAAGTTAATATAAATATTGATAGTATAGGAAGATTATTTCCTAACACCGTTACAGAAACTATCAAAGGACATGATGAGAATAATAAACTAATAATTGAAAAAGCTATAGATTTTGATATATTAAAGCAAGAGCTATCAAAATTTATAGTTGAAGGAAGAGAAGAAAGATATCAAATGAATTGGCCAGGAAAAAAGGAAGCAATATTAAGAGCTAATTCTTCAATAAATAAAACATTAAGACCTTGTAAAAAAGAAAGTGTTGATTTTGATAAAACTAAAAATCTTTATATTGAAGGAGATAATTTAGAAGTATTAAAACTTCTTCAAGAAACTTATCTTAATAAAGTAAAAATGATATATATAGATCCACCATACAATACTGGAAATGATAGCTTTGTATATCCAGATAATTTTACTATGAGCAGTGATGAATTTAGTGAAGTAAGTGGACAGTATGATGAAGATGGAAATATAAATTATGATATTAGAAAAAATAGTGAGAGTAATGGTAAGTTCCATACTGATTGGCTTAATATGATGTATCCTAGGTTAAAGTTAGCTAAGGATTTATTGAGTGATGATGGAGTTATTTTTATTAGTATTGATGATAATGAAGTTGATAATTTAAAAAAGATATGCAATGAAATATATGGCGAAGGAAATTTTGTTTCATGTTTTACGTGGATTAAAAAGAAAAAGGGCAGTCATTTATCTAAAACAGTAAGAAATATGACAGAATATATTCTTTGTTATTCAAAATATATAAATAATATAGAATTATTTGGAGAAGATGCATATTCAGATAAATGGCAGCCTCTAGCAAAAAGGACAAACTCACAAAAGGTTTTAGAAATACCACCAAATAAAGTAGAAACCAAATTAGTTGATGGAGTTTATAACAGTGGAAGATATGGAAATGGTACATCTTCACTTAATTTTATAACAAATTTTAAAGTTAGTAATGGTATTATAATAACTGAATTTAAAGTTGAAGGACCTTTCGTTTGGACACAAAATAAGCTTAAAGAAGAATTAAAATTAGGAACAAGAATTGCTTTATCAACAAAATATGGATTTAATGTATTAAGGTCAAATCAAAAAGAAAAGGTAAAAAGACCAACTACTATTTTAAATTCAAAGTTAGGAATTGGTACAAATGAAGATGCCTATAGTGAATCAATGGAATTATTTGGTAAAGAAGCGATAATGAGTTATCCTAAACCAATAACTTTAATAAAATATTTAATAAATACCTTAGGGTTTTATGATGATAAAATGATTATTTTAGATTTCTTTTCAGGCTCAGCAACAACAGCTCATGCAGTTATGCAATTAAATGCAGAAAATGGAGGAAATCGCAAATTCATAATGGTTCAACTTCCAGAAGAAACAGATAAAAAATCAGAAGCATTTAAAGCAGGATATAAAAATATATGTGAAATAGGAAAAGAGCGTATTAAAAGAGCTGGTAAAAAAATAAAAGAAGAAAACCCAGATAAAGCAGATACTTTAGATATTGGATTTAGAGTTCTTAAGTTAGATTCAAGTAACATGAAAGACGTTTATTACAATCCAAATGACTATAATCAAGACATGATTGAACAATTGGAAAGTAATATAAAAGAAAATCGTTCAAGTAAAGATTTATTATTTCAAGTAATGCTTGATTTAGGTGAATTATTATCTAGTGATATTAAAGAAATTCAAATAGAAGGTAAAAAAGTATTTAATGTTGGAGATGGTAATATTATTGCTTGCTTTGATAATGATATTACAAATAAAGTATTAAGTGAGATAGCAAAAATTCAACCACTTTATGCAATATTTAGAGATAGTTCTTTATCTAATGATTCTGTAGCTACTAACTTTGAACAAATATTTAAAACATATAGTCCAAATACAATAAGAAAAGTGTTGTAGGAGGAGTATAATATGAAGTTTAAGTTTAAAATACAAGATTATCAAACAAAGGCAGTAGAAAATGTTATAAATGTTTTTAAAGGACAACCTTTTAATGATCATGTTAAATATACTAGGGATTTAGGAATAAGAGAAAAGAAAAATATTATAAAGTATAAAGATGCAGAAGGAAATGAAAAGGTAGTTGAAAAAGGTTCACTTTTTAATGTAATTGATAGTGAAATAAAGTCTAAAGAAATAATAGAAGATTATTATAATGATATAGAAAATAGTGATGGATTTGAAAATGCTGATCTTCTTCTTGACGATGGAGAAATATTAAAAAATATTAAAAATATTCAATCTATGAATAATATAAATTTATCTAATAAATTAGTTAAACATTTAGGAAGATGCAGTCTTGATGTTGAAATGGAAACGGGAACAGGAAAAACTTATGTTTATATTAAGACTATATTTGAGTTAAATAAAAAATATGGTTTTAGTAAATTTATAATAGTAGTTCCTTCTATTGCTATTCGTGAAGGTGTTAAAAAGACTTTTGAAATAACAGAAGAACATTTTATGGACAATTATCATAAAAAAGCAAGATATTTTGTTTATGATAGCAAACATCTAAATAATTTAGATAATTTCAGTAAAGATTCTAATATAAATGTGATGATAATAAATGCACAGGCATTTAATGCTAGAGGAAAAGATGCAAGACGTATATATGAGAAGTTAGATGAATTCCAAAGCAGAAAACCCATTGATGTAATATCAGCTAATAGACCTATATTAATAATGGATGAACCACAAAAATTAAGTGGAAAAGCTACTCAAGAATCACTAAAGTTATTTAAACCATTATTTTGCTTAAATTATTCTGCAACTCATAAAGATCAGCATAATCTTGTTTATGTATTAGATGCATTAGATGCATATAATGAGAGATTAGTTAAGAAAATAGAAGTTAAAGGATTTGAGGTTAAGAACTTTAGAGGAACTGAAAAATATTTATATTTAGATGAAATTATTGTTTCAGCAAAAAAGCCACCAAGAGCTAAGGTTGAATTGGAGATAAAATACAATAAATCGATTAATAGAGAAAGTCGTGTATTTGCTGAGGGTGATAATCTTTATGTTACTTCAAATAATATGGAACAGTATAAAGAAAATTTTGTTATAAATGAAATAAATCCAATCAATGGGAGTGTCACTTTTACTAATGGATTAGTTATTACTAAAGGTGAGATTGTTGGAGACATTTCTGAGAAAGATTTGCGCAGGATACAAATTAGAGAAACTATTGCTTCTCATTTTGAAAAAGAAGAAGTTTTATTTAATAAAGGAATTAAAACATTATCTTTATTTTTTATAGACGAAGTAGCTAAATATAGAGTTTATGATGAAAATGGAGAGGAACAAAATTCAGAATATGCTCAAATTTTTGAAGAAGAATATACCAATATTTTAAATGAATACATTACTTTATTAGATACTCCATATGTTAAATATTTAAAGAATATTAATGTAAAAAATACACACAAGGGATACTTTAGTATTGATAAAAAAACAAAGAGAATTGTAGATTCTGTGGTAAAAGGCAAGAGTACAGAAAGTGATGATATTACTGCATATGATTTAATATTAAAAAACAAAGAGCGCTTATTAAGTTTTGAAGAACCAACAAGATTTATATTTTCACATTCAGCATTAAGAGAAGGCTGGGACAATCCTAATGTATTTCAAATTTGTACATTAAAACATAGTGATAGCACAACACAGAAACGCCAAGAAGTTGGTAGAGGCTTAAGATTATGTGTTGATAAAAATGGTAATAGGGTAGATTTAAATTATCCTGGAATTGAGAAGAATAATATTCATAATATAAATAAATTAACTGTAATAGCAAGTGAAAGCTATAAAATTTTTGCGGAAGGACTTCAAAAGGATATAAAAGCTAATTTATATGATAGACCTAAAAAGGCAACAATAGAATATTTTGAAGGTAAGAAAATTTTAATTAATGATGAGATTATAGAAATTAATAAAAAGCAAGCGAAAGAAATTTATAGATATTTAATTAAAAATGACTATATTGATAATGATGAAAATATAAATGAAAATTATAGAACTGATTTAGAAAATCATTGTATTGCAAAGCTTCCAGAAGCTTTGAGTTTAATTGAGGATGAAGTTCAAAAGCTTATTCAAAGTGTATTTGATGAAACTGCAATTAATAACATGATGGAAAATGCTAATAGTACAAAAGTTAAAGATAATGAACTTAATAACAATTTTTATAAAAAAGAATTTCAAACATTATGGAATTACATTAACCACAAATATGTTTATACTGTACAGTTTGAGAGTGAAGAACTTATAAAGAAATCAATAGAACATATTAATAAAAAAATGTTTGTATCACAACTACAATATACATTATCTAAGTCTGAACAAAAAGATAACATTGATATTAATGAATTGGAAAGAGGAGAATCATTTAAGAATGCTTCATCATCAACAAAGATATTAAATCATTCAGAAGTAAGCAGAATAAAATATGATTTAGTTGGAAAGGTTGCAGAAGGTACAACTTTAACAAGAAAGAGTATTGTCAAAATATTAAAAGGAATAGAGCCTAATATATTTTCAATGTTCAAAAACAATCCAGAAGAATTTATAACAAAATGTATCAGATTAATTAAAGAGCAAAAAGCAACAATGATAGTTAATCATATTACTTATAACCAAATCCAAGGCACATATGACAGTGATATATTTACAGCTGACGATAAAGGAAAAAACTATTCTAAAGCATTTTTAGCTAAGAAGCATATTAAAGATTATGTATTTACAGATGGAACTGCTGAAAAAAGTATAGAACGTAAATTTGCTGAAGATATTGATGATGCATATGAAGTAAGTGTATATGCTAAGCTTCCAAGAACCTTTCAAATTCCAACACCAGTTGGAAATTATTCTCCAGACTGGGCAATTTCGTTTAAAGAAGGTAGCGTAAAACATATATTTTTTATTGCTGAAACTAAAGGAACGATGGAAAGTATGAATTTACGAGAAATTGAAAAAGCAAAGATTTCTTGTGCTAAAAAATTATTTAATGAATTATCAACAAGTAATGTTAAGTATCATGAAGTTGATAGTTACCAAGAACTATTAAATGTGATGAATAGTTTATAAAATTGTAAAAAAAACGTAATGAGAATATGACAAATCATTCACAAGTAAAGAAATATATTAGAGACATAGTTAAAAGATTAGAAAAAAATTTCATGAAGAATATATAGTGCAAAATAAAGAAAGTAGAAAATTTCAATGTAAAAATAGAGGTTAGTTAGTTAAAAGAATTTTGAAATATTTAGAAGTATAGGTAGTGTCAAATAATTTACTAGAGTTTGTGGATATGTATATACCATTCGAAAAAAATGGTTTAGACACTATTGAATGTATAAAGTATTAAATCACTATAAATCAAATTTTAGGCAGATGTAGACTTAAAAAGCCTAACGTGTTACAGACCCTAAATATATTAGACATATTCATTTAAAGAGTAATAACAATTTTGATTGTCATTACTCTTTATTTTTGTACAGAAAATTATAGAATTTTTAGGCTGTGTTTTAAATGTGTGTTGATATATATAATAGGTGAAGTGGTATTGTAATTGGAAAATTATCAATAATAAAT